>DATNLV010000041.1:0-25040 GCA_035602665.1 Bryobacteraceae bacterium
CGGGCCGCTATCGCAAACTGGCCAGCGTTCTTTTCGAGCACGACATCTCCTTCCAGTCGATCGCCCGCCGCATGGGGGCGGGCGGCGGCGGCACGCGGCTCAAGGCGGGATTCGAGTACTTGCGGACGCTGCGCTACGAGCTGGGAATCCTGCCGCGGATGGATCGCATTCAGGTCTGCAGCCGGGAGAACAAAGAATACCTGGCGTCCTTCCTGCCCAAGCTGGACAGCAGGATAGAGACGGGCCTCAGAGCCGGCATCGACACCGGCAGCTACTGTTTCCGGACCCAGGAACGGGAACCGTTCACCATGCTTTTCCTGGGCAGTTTCCGCCACCCCCCGAACCTCGCGGCGCTGGACTGGTTCCTCGAGAAGGTGCTGCCGCTGGTGACGGTGGAGTGCGCGGCCGCACGGCTGGTGGTGGTGGGCTCGGAGATGCCGGCGGCCCACAGCCTGCCACAATCGAGCGCGATCGAACTGCGCGGGAGGGTGGAGGACGCGAGGGAGCCGCTGGGGCGCTACTCCCTGTTCGTATGCCCGGTGTTGAGCGGTTCCGGGGTCAGGGTGAAGCTGCTGGAGGCTTTCGCAGCCGGCATCCCGGCCGTCTCAACCACGCTCGGCGCCGAGGGGCTTACTCTCACGGACGGCGAGCTGTGCGCGCTGGCCGACGATCCCGCCGCCTTCGCCGCCAAGATCGTCGATCTGTTTCACCATCCCGAAAAAGCGGCCGCGATGGCGGCGCGCGCGCGACGCGAGGCGGAAACGGTGTGGGACATCCGCGCGGCCACCGGCAGGCTCGTCGAGAGCTATCGGGAGGCCCTGCGGGAGAAGCGCGGCGGCGCCAGAGCCGGCGCGACTATTCCACTGGCCGCGGCCGGTTCTCGCCGCTAGACTGTGGGGCAGGTTGTCAACCTGCGGCGGGTTGGCAACCCGCCTGTAAGCGCCTCTGCGAACAGGTCGGCCCGGCGCCGGTTGGCAAGGATGCCATCCTGCTCCACAATACGCTAGTGGCTCTTCAGATCCTGCCGAATCCGGTTGGCGATGGTGGCAGCCATGCGGTCCATCTCAACAGGGGATGCATCCTTCGGTTGCGCGTAGATCGACCAAAGCACCAGCCGCGAATGCGGATCGACCAAAAACAGGGTTCCTTTGGCCCGGTGGAAGGCGGTCACCGGCACGATCCTCTCTCTTCCGACGCTGCCATCAGCCGTTGCATCCTGCTTGTCGGACTCGGTGGCCGCGACTTTGGTTGGCGCGGGCGCCGGAGTTGCCGGGGCGGCAGCAGCCTGGGGCGGAGTCAGGGCAACACCAGACGCAGGTGTGGCCGCCGCCGGCGGGTTTCCGGCCGCCGGAGGCTGCGCGGCAACCGCGGGAGCGGCTTCCTCCACGACGGCTGGTTTCGTCTCCTCAGTCGCCCGCTTAACCGGCCTCTCGGGGAACAGATCGGCCAGCCGGCTCTCGAAAGACGCGCCGATACCGTCGGTGAAGATCGCGTCGGCTTTGTTCGGGTCCGTCACCACCTGAAAAACACCCAGGCCGGTCAGCCGGTTGGCCAGGTACTGCTCCATTGCGTTCGTCATCGGCAGCAGGTACACCTTGTGAACCTGCAGCAACTCGGGCTTGGGTGGCGCCGCAAACGCGACGGCCAGCGAAGAAAACAGCAGGACGATAGTCGGCTTCATGACAGGTACCATAATAAGCGATCGGCCCCGCAGCACCGAGCCGGCGGCCGTCATTGGTAGGACGCGGCGGAAGCCGAAAAAGTCGTTCACGCCAAAATTCGCCGGATGCTAGAATGAACGGGCTTGCGATGCCAGGTGTCACGGTCGTCATCCCGAACTGGAACCGCCGCGACCTGGTTGAGCGGCTGATCCCACAGCTCCGCGCCCAGAGCCACCCCATCGCGGAAATCGTCGTCGTAGACAACGGCTCCCAGGACGGCTCGGCGGCCGCGGCCCGCCAGAGTGGCGCACGCGTTCTCGAACTGGGGCGCAACGCCGGATTCAGCGCCGCCGTCAATCGCGGGATCGCCGAGGTCTCCACAGAGCTGGTGGCCATCGTGAATAACGACGTCGAGCCCGCCGCCGGATGGCTGGAGCGGCTGGTGGAAGCAGTGCAGGAGCCGCAGGTGTGGTTCGCCGCCGGCAAACTCCTGAGCGCCGCCCAGCCCGGCTCGCTCGATGGCGCTTACGACGAGCTCTCGCGCGGCGCCTGCGCCTGGCGGGCCGGCCATGGCCGCGCGGATGGCGAACTCTGGGACCGCCCCGCGGCGATCCGCTTTGCTCCCTTTACCGCCGCCCTGTTCCGCACGGACCTGTTCGCAAGGATCGGCTTGCTGGACGAGCGATTCGAGTCCTATCTCGAGGACGTGGATTTCTGCCTGCGCGCGGCCCGCCAGGGTTTCTCCGGAGTGTACGTCCCCGGAGCGGTGGCCGTGCATCAGGGTAGCGCTACGCTGGGGCGGTGGCATCCGGAGGTAGTGGAACGCATCGCGCGGAACCAGTTGTTGCTGGTGGCCAAGCATTATCGCTCCGCGGATCTGCTTCGATACGGCTGGCCCATTCTGGTCGCGCAAGGGTTGTGGGGTGGGGTAGCACTGCGGCACGGGCGGCTGCTTTCGTTCCTTCAGGGCAAGATCCGGGGCCTGTCGGCGTTCCGGTCGTTCCGGCACGAGGCAGCGGCGGCCGGCCCCGGAGTAAGGAGCCTGCGCGAGATCCTGGAACAGAGCGAGGCGGAAATCCTGCGTCTCCAGCGCAGCGCCGGTTTCGACCCGTACTGGCGGCTGTACTTCGCACTCACCTGATATGAACCGCATCGGCGTTGTCGTCGTGGCCTACAATTCGGAACGCGAGATCGGGCGGTGCCTGGATTCGCTGCCGGAAAGCGTCGAGACGGTGGTGGTCGATAACGCGTCCCAGGATGGCACCCGCCGGGAGGTCGCGAGCCGGCCTTCAGTCAAGCTCATCGCGAATCCATGGAATCGCGGCTTCGCCGCCGGAGCGAACCAGGGAATCGGCGCCCTCGATTGCGACCTCGTGCTGCTGCTCAACCCGGACGTCGAGCTCGTCTCGGCGCTCGATGCGCTGGTCTCTCAATTCGACGCCCCCGGCGTCGCCGCGGCTGGAGGCAGGCTGCTCGCGAGCGACGGAAGCTCGCAAGCCGGCTTCATGGTCCGGCGCCTGCCCACGCCCTGGACGCTGGTCTTCGAAACCCTGGGGCTCAATCGCCTCTGGCGAGGCAACCCGGTGAACCGGCGATACCGCTGTTTCGACCTCGACCCCGACGTTGAGGCCACCGTGGAGCAGCCCGCCGGCGCGTTCCTGATGATCCGGCGGACCGTGTGGCGGCAGCTCGGGGGATTCGACGAGTCCTTCTTCCCGGTCTGGTTCGAAGATGTCGACTTTGCCAAGCGCGCGGCGATGGCCGGGCACAGAATTCGCTACTCACCCCGGACTGTTGCAAAACACAGCGGTGGCCATTCCGTCGGCCAGCTACCCCGCTCCACCAGAGACCTATACTGGTGTGGTAGCCTGCTGGAGTATACCTTCAAGCACTTCGCCCGAGCGGAGGCGATGGCGATATGCGCGTCTGTTGTGGCGGGTTCCCTTCTCCGGGCGGTTATCGCTCCGTTTAGGGGAAAACCCTTGGAAGGGATCATCAGCTGTGTTAGGATGATTCGGCTAGCCGGAGTGCTGCTCCTGTCCGGCCAAACCGGAATTCGTACATTTCGTCGGCCTTTGCGGTACAGTAGGATGGCGCGGCCGTAATAGTTGTAAGGTGCTCAAGTTCATACGTCATGAGCCATACTGATCTCGTATCCGTAACGATCGTTACGTACAACAGCGGTCGGTTCATCAAGCGGTGCCTCCAGTCGGTTCTGGCTCAAGGCTACCCGGAAATTGAGGTAATTGTCGTAGACAATGCCTCGACCGATGGCACGCTCGGCATCCTTGAGCAGTTCGAGGATCGCTGCCGCCTGGTGTTCAACGAGACCAACATCGGGTTTGCTGCCGCGCAAAACCAGGCCATACAGCTCTCCCGTGGAGATTGGGTTCTGGCGCTCAATCCCGACGTTCTGTTGACATCCAGCTTCATCGACGCGCTGGTGGACGCCGGGCACGCCGATACAAAGGTGGGCACGGTTTGCGGGAAGCTGCTCACCATGCGGTCGAATCTCACATTGCCCCAGAACCCGCTGGTGGATTCGACGGGGATGTACTTCACCCCCATGCTGCGGCATCTTGATCGTGGCAGTCAGGAAGTGGACAACGGCCACTACCTCAACTACGAATACGTCTTCGGCGCGACCGCCGCGGCCGCCCTGTATCGCCGCGAGATGATCGACGACGTCTCGATTGATCACGAGTTCTTCGATCCCGATTTCTTCGTCTACCGCGAGGATGCCGACGTCGCCTGGCGTGCCCAGTTGATGGGATGGCGCTGTGTGTACACGCCGCACGCCCGGGGCTATCACGTCCGCACCGTCCTTCCGGGCAACCGGCGCGCGTTGCCGGCCGAAATCAACATGCACTCGGTGAAGAATCGCTTCCTGATGCGCATGAAGAACATGACCGGAGGCCTCTACAAGCGCTACTGGCTGGCAATCACCGCGCGCGACCTGCTGGTGCTGGCCTGCTGCGTGGTGCGCGAACAGACATCGCTCAAGGCCTTCTGGTTCCTGATTCGGAACCACAAGCGCATCATGGCCAAACGGCACGAAATCATGCGGCGTCGCCGCGTCAACGACGACTACATCGCCACCTGGTTCCACTACGAGCCCGTGAGTAAGCCGGCGCCTAAGCTTTCGAAGCGGGCTCGGGCTCAGTATCAGCCGGCATCGCACGCCGAACTATTCGAATACTAGGCCGGCGGCGCCGGCAGCTTTCAGCTTTCAGCCCTCAGCTTTCAGCTCTGAATGGTTGGCTGCGCGCTATCCTTAGACTCTGTGAGAATTGCCATCCTCGGGACGCGTGGTATTCCGGCTTGCTATGGCGGGTTCGAGACTTTCGCGGAGGAGCTTTCGACCCGGTTGGCGGCGCGTGGCCACGACGTCTGTGTCTATACGCGGCAGCGGCACCCCGAGCCGTGCTACCGGGGGGTCCAGCTCCGCTACCTGCCTACCATCCGACATAAGTACTTCGAGACCGTCGCGCACACCTTTCTTTCGACGCTGCATTTGATGGCTCATCGCACGGACGCCGCGCTCTACTGCAACGCGGCCAACGCGGTCTTCACCTGGATGCCCCGGATGGCCGGCGTTCGCGTCGCCCTGAACGTGGACGGGCTCGAGCGCAAAAGGAAGAAGTGGAACTGGCTGGCTCGCACCTGGTACCTGGTCTCCGAACACCTGGCCACGGTCTGCCCGAACGTCGTGGTCAGCGACGCGGAGGGGATCGCCTCTTACTACCAGAAGCGCTACCGCAAGCGGACCCAGTTCATTCCCTACGGTGCCGAGACCGGCAAGACGCCCTGCTCGGGCACGCTGGCCCGGCTGGGCCTCGAACCCGGACGCTACTTCCTCTACGTCAGCCGGATGGAGCCCGAGAATAACGCGCTGCTGGTGCGGGAGGCTTTCGAGGGCCTGGAGACGGACATGAAGCTGGCGCTGGTGGGCGATGCCCCGTATGCCGAGTCGTACATCGCCCGCGTCCGCCAGACCAGCGACCCGCGCATCGTGATGCCCGGCGCGATTTACGGAGACGGGTATCACGAGCTGCAGTCCCACTGCTTCGCGTACATCCACGCCACCGAGGTCGGCGGAACGCACCCGGCGCTGATAGAGGCTATGGGACGCGGCGCGCTGGTGCTCTACCTGAACACGCCCGAGAACGCCGAAGTCACGGCGGGCGCCGGCATTCCGTTCGAGCACGCAACCCTCGGCCGCAAGCTTCGGGAGGTCCTCGAAATGTCGGAAAATGAACGGGAGGCGTGGCGCGCGCGCGCGGCGGCGCGGGTGGCCGAGCGGTATAGTTGGGACGCGGTGACCACCGCCTACGAGGATTTGCTCGGTTCCCTCGCCGGGCAGCGTTGAGTATGGAAGCACTTCCCTATCGTTCCTGGGTTGAAATCTCGCGGCAGCGGATCGCCGGGAACTATCGCGCCGTGCGCGCGGCGGTGGGGCCTGGAGTCGAGACGGTTTGCGTGGTGAAGGCGGATGCCTACGGGCACGGCGCCGTCGAAGTGTCGCGCACGCTGGTGGCGGAGGGCGCGCGCTGGCTGGCCGTAAGCTCGGCCGAGGAGGGCGTGGCGCTCAGGCAAGCGGGCATCGCGGCCCGGATCCTGGTGATGGCCGATTGCCAGCCCTTCGCCCGCGACGCGGTGCTCGAATCCAACCTGACGCCGGTCATCCTCTCGCTCGACGACTTGCGGGCGATGGAGAGTTTCGCGGCCGGCCGTGGCGCGCGGTTGCCCTACCACCTGAAGGTCGATAGCGGCATGGGACGCCTGGGGACCCTGGCCGGAGTGCGGGAGATCGCCGCGGCGGTCCGCGCCGCCATCCATCTGGATCTGGAGGGCCTGATGTCGCACCTGGCATCCTCGGCCGACTATACCAAGTCGCAAACAGACCAGCAGAACAAAGCCTTCGCCGATCTCGGCCGCGCTCTGGCCGCGGAGGGCATAGCGCCCCAGTTCCGGCACCTCTCCAGCACCAATGCGATTGCCTATGGCCGGCGCGATGCCTGGTACAACATGGTGCGGCCCGGGCACCTGCTCTACGGATATTTCTCCGGGGCGCGCGGCCCGGCGCCGGCGCGGGTGCTCAGCGTCAAGCCGGCGCTCACCTGGAAAGCCAGCGTGCTGGCGGTCAAGGACGTCCCGGAAGGCGCGCTGATCGGCTACGGAGGCATGTTCCGCGCCCCGCACGCGATGCGGATCGGGGTGCTGGCAGTAGGGTATGCCGACGGCCTCTCGCACCGGCTCTCGAACCGCGGCCACGCCATCGCCGCCGGCCGGCTGGTTTCCATCCTGGGCGCGGTCTCGATGGACCTCACCACGATCGACCTCACCGGCTGCCCCTCGATCGGCCCCGGCGACGCCGTGACGCTGCTGGGCACCGAAGGCGAGGCCTCCATCGACGCGCAGCAGATGGCCCGCACCGCCGGCACCATCTCTTACGACGTCCTGTGCGGCATCCGCGCGCGGGTGGCGCGGGTGTACGTGTAGGCTCTGCGCTATACTTGCGGCATCCGGAAAAGGGGATTGCCTTGAGAACCTTCGCACTGGTTTGTCTCGCTACCTTCTCGCCCGTTCTCGCCACAGCGGCGGACGACTTCCGCCCTCAGGTGGAGCAGGAGCTGCCGTCGCTTCTGGCCATATACAAAGACCTGCACACCCATCCCGAGCTGTCGCGGCACGAGGAGCGCACTTCGGCCTTTCTCGCGGCCGAGCTCCGCCAGGCCGGCTACACGGTGACGGAGCACATCGGCAAGTATCCCGATGGCACGGCGGCCTTGGGCATCGCCGCGATCCTGAAGAACGGCACTGGTCCCACGGTCCTGGTCCGCACGGAAATGGACGCGCTGCCGGTGGAGGAACGGACCGGACTGCCGTTCGCCAGCCAGAACGCCGGTGTGATGCACGCCTGCGGTCACGACCTGCACATGACCTCCTTCCTGGGCACGGCGCGGCTGCTCGCGAAGCTGAAGGGCCGCTGGAGTGGCACGCTAATGCTGATCGGGCAGCCCGCGGAAGAGATCGTCAGCGGCGCGCGCGCGATGCTGGCCGACGACCTCTATTCGCGGCTCGGCAAACCGGATTTCGCGATCGCGCTCCATGACGAGCCGTCTATCGAAGCCGGCAAGGTGGGGGTTCTCGCCGGGCCGCTCCTGGCGAGCTCCACGTCGGTCGACGTGACCATTCGCGGAATGGGCGGGCACGGCGCGCGGCCCGAGCTGACCAAGGATCCCGTTGTCATGGCGGCGCAGTTCATTCTGGCGCTGCAGACCATCGTCAGCAGGCAGATCTCGCCGCTCGAGCCCGCGGTGGTCACCGTCGGCTCGATACACGGCGGCTCGAAGCACAACATCATCCCCGACCAGGTGGTCCTGCAGCTCACCACGCGGTGTTACAGCGACGAGGTCCGCCGCACCATTCTGGCCGCCATCGAACGCGAGGCCCGGGGAGTGGCGCTCGCAGCCGGCGTACCGGACGATCGCGCGCCCATCGTGAAGGTGAGCGACGAGACGACCCCGGTCACCTATAACGACCGGAAGCTCGCGGCGCGCCTCGGTGGCGCGTTCGTTGCCGCGCTTGGCGAGGGGAACGTGATCGAGGCGAAGCGGCTGATGGTGAGCGAGGACTTCGGCCTGTTCGGCCTCGAAGGGCGCCAGATCCCGACGCTGATGTTCTTCCTCGGCGCCGCCGACCCCTCGAAGCTGGCGGAGAGCCTCCGAACCGGGAACCCCCTGCCCTCCTTGCACTCGAGCCTGTTCTACCCGCAGGCCGAGCCGGCGCTCCGTACCGGCATCCTGGCGACGACGTCTGCCGTTATCGAGCTGATGAAGTAGGACCAGCCTCGGCTTGTTCCGTCCGTGGAGCGGCCTCGGGCTTCGGACGCGGGTGCGCGGCCTCGAGCGTCTTCCAGTCGGTGGAGAGCGGTTCCCAGTGATAGTGCAGCCGCCCGTAGGAGCACAGGTACACCTCGCCGGAGCGCATCAGTTGCAGCGCCACGCCGCGGTCCGTATTCGCTTCCTCGGGCCAGAGGCGGCCATGCGTCTGCTTCGAGCACGCCGACCGCGGCGGGTGCTCGGCGAAGGCAAGGGCAGCGGCGAGAAGGCATCCCAGAATGACACGCATCAATTGGGATGATGCCCCGCGAACTTGTCCGATTCAACCTTAGAACGTATAGGACTGTCGCGCGGGCTTCAGCGGCACGCATGAGTGCGTGCGCCAGAAGGCAACACCGCCGCACTCTACCAGGCTGGGTGTCCGGTTCGACGAGCGACCGGCGACAAGCGACGCGCCCTTCTACACATCCAGATTTCGCACGTCCAGCGCGTTCTCTTCGATGAACTTGCGCCGGTTCTCGACGTCCTCGCCCATCAGGGTGGTGAAAATCTCGTTGGCTTCGACGGCGTCTTCCGAGCGCACCTGCAGCAGCGAGCGCTTTTCGGCGTTCATGGTGGTCTCCCACAACTGCTCGGCGTTCATTTCGCCCAGCCCCTTGTAGCGCTGCACCTGGGCGTCGCGCATGCCCTCGGCCTTGACGTACTCAAGCAGTTCGCGCCAGTCCGCGCGGGGCTCGCGGCTGGTGTCCTTCACCACCACGAATGGCGGCTGGTTGTAGCGCGCGATCTGCTTCGTCAACGTACGCAGACGCCGGTACTCCGGCAGCGCCGCGAGCTGGATGTCGATGAGCCGCTCCGCGCTGGCGGAATCGTGATAGCCCACCGACCACGACGAATGCTCCTCGTCCCGCCTCACTTCCGGCATGAGCTTCAGAGCCTTCAAAGCCTCGGCCACGGGCGCCAGGTTCTCTTCAAGGGTGAAATCGGCCTTCGTATCGAGCTTCAGTTCGGGCCGCGCCAGGATCTCCACCACCCGCGCGTCGCGGACCTTCCGCTCCACACGCTGGAACACCTGCTGGTATTCATCCAGCGAGTTCAGGAAAGCGCGCAACTCCGCGCCTTCGAGACGCGCGGCCGGACCGCTTTCGCCCGAGCCGATCTCGACGGCGACGTTCTCGGTGGCCCGCCGCAGAATCTCGCGCACGAACTCTTTCTCGTCCTTGATGTACCGCTCCTGCCGGCCCTTTTTGATGCGGTACAGCGGCGGCTGCGCCACGTACACATTGCCGCGCTGGATCAGTTCGCCCATCTGGCGGTAGAAGAACGTGAGCAGCAGCGTGCGGATGTGCGAACCGTCCACGTCGGCGTCGGTCATGATGATGACCTTCGAGTAGCGCAAGCGCGTGACGTCGAAGTCCTCGCGGATGCCCGTGCCCAGAGCCGTGATCATGCACCGGATTTCTTCGTGGCTCAGCATCTTGTCGGTGCGCGCCTTCTCGACGTTCAGGATCTTGCCCTTGAGCGGCAGGATCGCCTGGTAGCGGCGATCGCGGCCCATCTTGGCGGTGCCGCCGGCCGACTCACCCTCCACCAGGAACAACTCGCAGCGCTCCGGATCTTTCTCCTGGCAATCCGCCAGCTTTCCCGGCAGTCCGCCCGAATCGAGTGCGCCCTTGCGCCGCGTCAGGTCCCGCGCCTTGCGCGCCGCCTCCCGCGCCCGGGACGCATCGATGGCCTTGCCGACGATCTTCTTCATCACCGCCGGGTTCTTGTCGAAATACTCGCCCACCTTCTCGTAGAGAAACTGTGTGACATACCCGCCGATGTCACTATTCAGCTTGCCCTTGGTCTGTCCCTCGAACTGCGGCTGTGGCAGCTTCACACTAACTACTGCCGTAAGTCCCTCGCGCACGTCGTCGCCGGTAAGATTCTCTTTGACGTCCTTGAACAGGCCGGCGCTCTGGCCGTAAGTATTGATGACACGCGTCAGTGCGCTGCGGAAGCCGGTCAGGTGGGCGCCGCCGTCCACGGTGTTGATGTTATTCGCGAAGCTGAAAATGTTGTCGCTGTAGCCGTCGTTGTATTGGAAAGCGATGTCCATCGTCAGCGTGCCGCCATTGGGCAGCTCGCGCGAGCCCTCGGCATGGATCGGCTTTTCGTGCAGGACGTTCTTTCCCTTATTCAGATGCTTGATGAACTCCGCGATACCGCCGCCGTAGAAGAACTCATGCGCTTTCGGCGGATCGACGCGCTCATCGGTCAGCGTGATCTTGAGCCCTTTGTTCAGAAACGCCAACTCACGCAGCCGCTGGGAGAGCGTGTCGAAGCTGAACTCCTGGGCCACCATGATGGTGGTGTCCGGCTTGAAGGTGATCTTGGTTCCGGTCTTACTCCCGCACTTCCCTTTTCGCTCCAACGGCCCCTGGGGGATGCCTTTCTGATACTCCTGGACCCAGGTGTAGTGGTCGCACCAGATCTCCAGGTCCAGGTTCTCCGAGAGAGCGTTGACGCAACTTACTCCGACTCCGTGCAGGCCTCCCGAAACCTTGTAACTCTTCGTGTCGAACTTACCGCCGGCATGCAGCTTGGTCATGACGACCTCGGCCGCCGATATGCCGTGCTCCGCCATGATCCCTACGGGGATCCCGCGGCCATTGTCGACCACGGTAACCGAGTTATCGCTGCGGATGGTTACGTTGATCTCGTTACAGTGACCAGCGAGCGCTTCATCGACTGAGTTATCGACCACCTCGTACACGAGATGATGGAGACCGGCCTCACCGGTGGACCCGATATACATGGCCGGCCGCAGCCGGACCGCTTCGAGTCCTTCGAGCACTTTGATGCTACTGGAATCGTATACGTCGCCGCCGCCCGCAGCTTGGCCATTCAGATTTGTTGCCATAGAACCTCAAATACTGATTACCTACCTGGAGCCCCTCAGATCCTCATAGGCATTACAACGTAGCGGTAAAGCTCGCGCGAGCCCTCTTCGCCAGCTTCCGGTCCTACCTCGGCCGCACTGTGAGGATCCTTGAACGAGAACCTGACTTGTTGTTCGGAGATCGCGCGCAGGAACTCAAGCAGGTACTGCGCGTTAAAACCGATATCGAGCGCCGTGCCGGCGTACTCGGCCGGGATGCTCTCTTCGCTCTCGCCGGTTTCCGAAATGGAAGAGAAGACCTTGATCTCGCCGGGACAAAGCTGCATGCGAATGGCACGCGAACGCTCGTCGGCGAACTGTGCCACGCGCTCAATAGCCGCGCGGACTTCATCTCGTCCAAGAACGACAAAGACTTTGTGGTCCTTCGGCAGGACGCGTTCGAAATCCGGGAAAGTGCCGGTCAGCTTGCGGCTGATCAGCAGCCTGTCGCCAAACTGGAAGAACAAGTGGTTCTCATCACCGGCGAACTTCACCAGGGAATCGCCACCGCTCTCGGCGGCAAGCTTCAGAATCTCGCCCATGGCTTTCCGCGGCAGCAGAGCGCGGTAAGGCGAGTGGATGCCTTCGATCTCACCGGTGGTCTCCACATAAGCCAGGCGATGCCCGTCCGTGGCAACCATCAACATACCCTTGTCCCGGAGTTGAAGCAGAGCTCCGTTGAGCGTGAAGCGCGATTCTTCGGCCGAGATCGAAAAGATCGTCTTCCCGATGAGGGAAGCCAGCGCACCAACTGGAACCTCGGCGATGGGTTCGGGCATCTGCGGAAGCTCTGGAAAGCTCTCCCGCGAGATCCCGGCGATGCGTGTCCGCGACCGGCCGCAGGTGATATTGGCCCAGTCGTTCTCGAGGAACTTCACCGTCAACTCGCCTTCCGGTAGCAACCGCACATAATCCAGCAGGCGGCGCACCGGCATCGTGCCGGCCCCTTCCTTGGCGATCCTGGCAGGGAACGAACATCGTATGCCAAGCTCCAGATCCGTCGCCGTCAACTGCACGCGCTCGCCGCGCGCTTCCATCAGGACGTTTGAGAGGATAGGGATCGTCGTCCGCTTCTCGACCACCCCTTGGGATAGATTAAGCTCCCGAACCAGGTCCGCTTTGCTTACCGTGAATTCCATGGCTCAGTTCTCCGTTCTGCCGGTGCAGAGTGCTCTTTCATCGACCCTCTACAATATCAAAAACAAGAACAGCAGTAGTAGGGGCTGTGGAAATGTCAGTTTCTCTCTAAATTATACAAAATCCAACGGCTTCCACGCTACTAGCAGCTGTCGAAAACAGTTGGATGACAGGTGTCTTCAAGGCCCGGTCTTCAAGCTTCCACGGACTCCAACGGCTGTTTTGGAGGGCTCCTGTGGAAATCGTCACAAGTTCAATTGATCGAGTCCATTAGGCTTTGGACGAGCCTGTTCAAATCCAGGTCCTTCTGACGCAACTCCTCAATCCGGTGGATGGAGTGGAGGACCGTGGTGTGGTGTTTCCCACCGAAGGCCCGCCCGATCTCGGGCAACGATGCCTGGGTGAGCTCTTTGGTGAGGTACATCGCAATCTGTCGGGGCCGCGCGATGTCGCGCCGGTTGCTCTTCACTTTGATCTGGCTCGGCGGCAGGTTGAACTTGGCGGCGACCGCCCGGATGATCGCGTCGATGCTTACGCGGCGATCTGTGTTCGGCACCAGGTGCTTTAGGGTCTGTTGCGCCATCGGCAGCGTGATCGGCTCGCCGGTGATCGATGCGTAGGCCATCAGTTTCACCAGCGCGCCTTCGAGCTCCCGAACGTTGGACTTTGTTTTGGTCGCGATGAAGACCCGGACATCCTCGGGCAGTTTCACGCCCTCAGCTTCCGCCTTCTTGTCGAGGATGGCCATCTTGGTCTCGAGGTCGGGCGCCTGGATGTCCACCAGCAGGCCCCACTCGAACCGCGATCGCAGACGTTCCAGCAGGCCTGGGATCTCCTTGGGCGGCGAATCGCTCGAGATAACGATCTGCTTTTGATTCTCGAAGAGCTCGTTGAACGTGAAAAAAAACTCGTCCTGCGTAGCTTCCTTCTTGCCAAGAATCTGAACATCGTCGATGAGCAGGACGTCCGCCGAGCGGTAGTGCTGGTGGAACTGAGACATCTTCTGCAGCTTGATGCTGGTGATCATCTCGTTCATGAACCGCTCGCTCGATGTGTATACAATCCGCATGCTCGCATAGTTCGTCGTGAGACTCTGCCCGATGGCGTGCATGAGATGTGTCTTGCCCATCCCGACGCCGCCATAGATATACAGCGGGTTGTATCGCACGGCCGGCTTATCCGCCACGGCCTTGGCGGCCGCGTGTGCGAACTGGTTGCACGAGCCAACGACGAACGAATCGAAAGTGAAGCGCGGATTGAGTTGCGTGAGCGTCTTCTGAAACACTACTTCCGAATCTCCGAAGCTCACGTGACCGGCCATGGCGGCCGCGGCGGTTTCAAAAACCACCTCACGGATCGGAAGACCCAGATCCTGAATCGCGGAGTGAATCAGGCCAGAGTATTCGGACTCGACATATTGCCTGGCGGACTCGCTCGCGACGGATACCCAAATCGTCCCATCGCGGAATTCTCTGAGACCAGTTCTGCCAAACCAGTTCTGAAAAGCTTCAGCGCTGACCTTGGAAGAAACACGATGCTTAATCAATTCCCATGCATCCATACGTAGCACCAGAAGCCCGAACACCCCTTTTCCACACGTTTTCCACATCTGTGGAAAACTATAGCGACACCCATCCTATACTGAGTGTTGTTTCCGCCGGCGAGCAGCAATTGAGAACTCTTAACTGTTCGTTCTCACGCGATGTGTGACGGAACGCCAGCATAGCACAGTTGCGAAGCTGTGTCGCCTAAAAAACGTTCCAGCCAAACCAATGATTACAAACACGATACGGCTGTAACCAAAAATCATTTTAACCCAATCCTGTCGCCACGCGGGTACCATAACCGCCATCCCTAACCCCCACAGTGGCGACCGGGACGGGTTCTGTACTGGCTAGTCGAGGTTCCCCTCTCCGGTTCCAGCCGATTCCCCCTTCAGAGACCGAAACGCAGATCCGAGTCCGCCAGAACAGAGCCGGGTCCGTTGCGCACCGCCGCGCCCGTCAAATTTGACACAACCCCCCCGGCGAGAGAAAATAGTTGCTTCAGCGGGAGTAACTCAGTTGGTAGAGTGCGACCTTGCCAAGGTCGATGTCGCCGGTTCGAATCCGGTCTCCCGCTCCATTCCTTATCTACACGTGCCGCACGGCCGCGCACACCGGCTGCGATCCCACCGGAATCATCGTGAACAACGGCGCTGAGCGGCCGCGCTTGCCTCCCACCGCGGCCAGCCGCACCACCGCCATGTCGCCGGAGTCGCGGTTGAGGACCAGCGCATACTGGCGGTCCGGCGTCTGCGCGATGAACACCGGGCGGCGCCCCACCGCCACCACGGCTACCACCTTGAGGCTGTCGACGTCGAGGATCGTCACCTCGCCCGAATCCGGGTTCGCGACGAACAGATAGTCGTCTCCCTCGGAAATGCACTCCGCCATGGCACCCGGCGAGCGCCCGGCCAGCGCCGTCTGGGCCACCTCCGTGGTGTAGGGGTAGACCACCGCCACCGCGTCCATGCCATCGCCCGTGATGAAGAGCTGGCCGCCGTCGGACTTGAAACAAAAGTTCCGGGCGCGAACCGCCAGCGGCAAATGGACCATCGCACGGCCGGTCTTGAAGTCCACGATGGATAGCACCGGCTCCTCGGCGCCGGCGATCAGCAACTGGCGCCCGTCCGAACGGAACCGGGCCAGCGACAGTTTCCGGCCCAGGTCGAACAGGCGGCACTTGCGTCTTGCGAGATCGACGATGCCGAACTGCCCGCTCTCGCCGAAGCTGACCACCGCGGTCTCGCCGTCCGGCGCGAAGTCGAAATCATAAGGTTCGAACGGCAGCGGGATGACCGCATCGGCCCTGAATGCATCGAACGCGATTCGAACCAACTGGTGCGGCTGGCGGCATAGCACCCACAGCGCCGGCCGGTCCCCGGGCACGACGCGCATGGCGTCTGCCGTGCGGCCCGCTTGCGCCCTGCGCCGGAGCGCCAGCTTGGCGGCGTCAATCTCATGAACATAGCCGGTGGCTGGCGTCAGTACGTAGGCGGACTGCTGGCCCGCCGGCGCGGCCAGGATGGTGGGGGCGCTATCCAGGTGGATGTATCGGGCAACCGTGAACGTCATCAGATCGACGGCCGCCACCGCCTGGCCGTCCTGATTAGAGACGAAGGCGTAGCCCTCGTAGCCGGACCCCTTCCGGCGGCCGCAGGCAACCATGGCCGCCGCGGGGGCAACAAGAAAACTCCGTCTGGTAAGCAAAGCGAAAGCCTATTGTAGCGGTCTAAGGTAGGAGCCGGGGCAAGCCCGCGGCTACTCGAACTCTCTGACCGCCGCGGGCTGATCGGCGCCAAACCGGCCGGCGCGCCGCGCACGGCTTTGGCCCGGCGGCAGGCGAGGGTGGCGAGGGTGTGCCGCGGCATGGCTCGCGCGGGATCACCTTGTCCTAGGTTAGCCCGAGCGATGGTTGGCTTCAGGGCGCAACTGCCGCTTGCGTTTGTGGTGCGGGTGCCGCGGCTGCGGCTCGAGCCATCTCCTCGACATGGCTGATCTGCTGCTTGATCTTCTCGCTGTCGGGAGTGTTTGGCGCGCGCTGTATATACTCTCTCAGGAGCGCCAGGGAGCCGTCGTAGTCATGCCGGTCCGCGAGAATGAGCCCCAGCACGTATTCCGCCCGCGGAAGTTGGTGGCGGATGTCCACCTTGACGCAGGTCCGCGCGCTCTTCTCCGCCAGGTCCAGCTTGCCCAGGCCCGCGTTGGCGATGGCATTGAAGAGAAATGCCATCGGATAATCCACCGGATCGAGCTTGGTGAGGGCTGAAGTCAGCTCCGCCGTCTCCGCCCAGTTTCTTTCTTCGAACGCCATCACCGAGAGGGGAAAATAGGGCCCCAGGTACCGGCGGTCGGCCACCATGGACTTGCGGAACGCTTCGCGAGCCTGCGCTCTGTCACCCTGCCGTTGGCGCGCGCTGCCCAACTCGAACCAGGCCGCCGCGTATTTCGGGTACAGGGCAACGGCCTTCTCGAAATCGGCCTGCGCCGCGGGCCATTTCTTCTGTCTCTCCGCGTCCATCCCTTTGTCGTAGAGTTTCTTGGCCTCTCGCGGCGCGTCGAGGCTGGTGGCGCTGACGCTGGTACCCTCCACGTTGCCCAGTCGGTGCAGAACGATGCTGCCCACGTCCGGGTTGTCCATGTACCTCCGGTTACCCAACTCCACGACGTCGGAGCGGTAGCCTGGAAAGGACGCCTCGAGTTGGCAGCCGGCGAGTTGGCGGTTGTTCATCGAGCCAAACAACCGGCCCTCCGTGCTGGAGCCCCCGATGGGAGTCATGAGGGCCACCCGTTGTTCTTCGCCGGAGTCTTCGCTGGCATCCGGTACCACGTCCGATTTCTGGCCCATCTGGAAGCTGAAGCGGCCCTTGGAGTCTGTGAAGCCCAGGGACTTGGTGGCGCCGGCGCAAGCGCGCTGAATTGTGATGTTCGCCGGCGTGGGGCTGCCATCGTCCATCAGCACCTTCCCGGTCAGGAACCAGCCGCGCTCGACAACTTCTCCTTGTCCGGGCTGCGCCAGGGCGCCGCCTCCAGGTGACGCGTCGTTGACGGTGGCCGGGGGCATGGCGCGGATCTGCGCCAAGGCCGCCTGCTGCGAAATCGAGCCGATAACAAGGCCCGTTACGGTGAGGAAACAACGTAGATGCTGCATCGCTCTCCCCTCTGCTGGCTTCATTATGTCACCTTGCGCCGGCGACGGACACCCTAAACTTCGATCTGCTTTGGCTATTGGATGACGGGTCTTGACAGAATGGTCCTTAATTCTTCTTCGGGTGAGCTGAACATGGCGCGCAGACCGCCCCACTTGGGGAGATAGTAGACGGTCTCGCCAAACGGCGTCGAGGGCGAGAAGCGGACCCGCACCATGCGGCGACGGTACCACCAGACGGATTCCACCGCCGCCACCTGCGCGAAGGGAACGCGTGTCTCGCGCCAGTAGTTCGCCACCACCAGGTCAGTGCCCGCGTAGCCCACTCGCTGGATGCGTGCCGATATCCACAGTATGAAAACGGTGGCGCCAATAACCAGCGCGGCGAACCAGCGAAAGCCGGGCGCAATCGAGATGTGGCCGTTGCGGATCAGAGCCGCCAGAACCAAGCCTCCCAGAACGCCCAGCCACAGAACCGGGAACAGAAGCTTGTTGAGGAAGGTTACCACCGTTCCGGACAGCCAGACCGGAGACTCCGCGTCGTTGTTTGGCACCTACACAGAGTACACCAAGGAAACATACCGCCGGAAGGGTTCGTAGGGGAGAGTGTGGGCTCCCTCGGCAGAGCGCTGATTTGGACTGGCGCGGGTGTCGTGGCCGGCGTGGCTGCGCTGGCCGGGATCGGCGGGGTGTTATTGTGCGAGAACGCTCTCCACCCGGCCAGGCGGACGGTGGCGGCGCGGCCAGGCCTGGAGACCGTAACCATCCGTCCGACGGACGGTCCACGGCTGGTCGCCTGGTTCCTACGCCCGGCCGCCGGCAACGGCGGTTGCGTGATGATCCTGCACGGCATCGGCGACACGCGCGCCGCGGCTCTCGGCCTCGCCCCCATGTTTATCGAGAAGGGATATGCCGTGCTCTTGCCGGACAGCCGCGGCCACGGCGCGAGCGGCGGCGAGACCGTATCCTATGGCGTGGCGGAGCGCGGGGACGTGATCGAGTGGACCCGCTGGCTGCGCGCGTCCGGCTGCCGGGAGATCTTCGGCCTGGGTGAATCCATGGGGGCTGCGATCCTGCTTCAGGCTGCCGCCGAGCGGCCCGCCTTCCGCGCCATAGTGGCCGAGTGCCCCTTCGCGAGCTTGCGATGGGTTGCCGAAGACCGTATCGTCCAGCGCCTCGCGGGGCCCCCGGCGCTCCGGCACATGGTGGCGCGAATTCTTGTGAGCGGCGGGTTCTGGTACGCTCGCCTGCGCTACCATCTGGATCTCGATGCCGCCGCGCCGGTCAAAAGCGTCGAGCGGCTGCGCACCCCGGTGCTACTCATCGAGGGCTCGCGCGACAACAACGTCTCGCCCGCGCATGCCCACGCCATCGCGGCGTCCGGCCGAAGCGTCACTCTGTGGCTGGTGCCTGGCGCCGGTCACACGGGCGCGGCGGCCGCGGACCCCGAGGGCTTCAAACGACGGGTCCTGGGTTGGTTCGAGGCCGCGCCTTAGCGGACCTTCTCGTCCTTCTCGACTTTGCCGTCGCGGATGTAGATGATGCGCCAGGCGTGGCGCGCGATGTCGGCTTCGTGGGTGACCAGCACGATGGTGTTGCCCGCTTCGTGCAGCCGTTCGAACAGCGCCATGATCTCGTTGCCGGTAGCGGTATCGAGGTTGCCGGTCGGCTCGTCGGCGAGCAGAATCGAGGGATCGTTCACCAGCGCGCGCGCCACCGCCACGCGCTGCCGCTGGCCGCCCGAAAGCTCGTTCGGCTTGTGGAGCATGCGCGGTTCCAGATCCACCTGCCGCAGAGCCTGCTTGGCGCGTTCGATGCGCTGCGCGGAGGGCATCCCGGCGTAGATCAGCGGCAGCTCGACGTTATGGAGCGCCGTCGCGCGCGGCAGCAGGTTGAAAGTCTGGAACACGAAGCCGATCTCCTTGTTCCGGATCCGCGCCAGCTCGTCGTCGTCCATGTCGCTGACCAGGCGGCCGTTGATGTAGTACTGGCCCCTGGTCGGCGTGTCCAGGCAACCGATCAGGTTCATCAGGGTGGACTTGCCCGAACCGGACGGCCCCATGATGGCGACGTACTCGCCCCGGTGGATCTCCACATCGACGCCCGAAACCGCGTGGATTTCCTGGTCGCCCATGACGTAGGTCTTCCACAGATCGTAGGTCCGGATTACGATGCCCTGGCGCTTGAGCTGCTCGCCCAGATCGGCCTGTTCCAAGACTCCTGCCATCGCTTCCTCCCTGACGTCCGCTTGCTGGCGCGCGCGGTTCGGTGCTGCCGCGCCGTAGCGTTGCCGATCTCAGTCCGTCTTCACCGCAACCTTGATCTCGTTGTTGACCTTCACCTTCGTATCGTTACGAATGGTCCGGATCGCCTTGTAGCTGCCCGTGACAATCTCGTCTCCGTCCTTGAGGCCGGTGAGGACTTCGATGTCGGTGGCGCCGGTAATCCCGGTATCCACCTTACGGAAGACGGCCTTGCCGTTCGCGACCACGAAGACGCCCTGGAGCTCTTCCTTCCGCGCCTTCTCCGCTGCCGGGTCAGGCTTGCTCGCCGCCTGGACGCCGCCCTTCTTCTCCGGTTCCAGATCGCCCTTCTGGCGCACGGTCAGAGCCTGGATGGGAATGGTGAGCGCGGTCTTCCGCGTCGCGGTGGTGATCTTCGCCGTGGCGGACAGGCCGGGCCGGACTTCATCGGGCGGATTGTCGAGCGCGAGCACCACCTTGAAGTCTTTCGCTTCCTGGCTCGAAATCGCGCTTTGCGAGGCCGCCTGGCCAGTCGAGCGCAGAATGGCCGTGTTGCCGATCTCGGTCACGTGACCTTTGAAGATCTTGTTGGGGATGGCGTCGATGGTGATGTCCCCGACCTGGCCCAACGCCACATTGACGATGTCGGTTTCGTCCACCTTCACCTCGGCGGTGATCAGCGACATGTCCGCAATGGTCATGATGGTGCTGGCCGAGGAGTTCTGAATCCCGGGCACCACCGTCTCGCCCACGCGCACGGGCAGGTTGGTGACAACGCCATCGAGCGGCGCGTAGGTGTTGTGCTTCCTTAGAATGTCGTCGAAGCGGGTCAGCATCGCCTTGCTCTGTGCGATGCGCTTCTGGGTGCCGACAATCTGGGAGGCGGCCTCGGCTTGCTGCGCCTTGGCTTGGGCGACCCGGGCTTCGGCCTCGCGGACCGCGGCCTGTCGCGATTCGTACGTGGTGCGGCGGCTGTCGAATTCCTGCTTCGCGATCAGCCTCTCTTCGAGCAGTTGCTGGCCGCGGGCGAAATCGAGCTTGGATTGCTCCATGTCGGCCTTGCTGCGGTCCACCGTGGCCTGTGCGCTGATCAAGTTCTCGTCGGCCGCCTTCAGGGACGCCTCGGCGGACGTGGTGTCCGCCTCGGCCGAATCCAGGGTGGCCTTCTGGGCGTTCACGTCGGCCTGCGGCTGCACGGACTCGAGCATCGCCAGGAGTTCGCCCTTGCGGACCCGGTCGCCTTCCTTGACCACGATCTCGGTGATGACGCCCTGGGCGTTCGCGCCGATGTTGATGTAGTTCTTGGGCTTAATCTCGCCGGAGGCGGTGACGATAGAGGACAGGTCCTGGCGCAGTGCGCGCCCCGTCTGCACCTCGACGATTCCTCGCTTGCTATAGCTCGCTCCCGCGATGACTCCGCCGGCGAGCACCAGCACGCCAATTATAATGAGCCAGACTTTCCATTTCCGCTTCACGCAAAAGCTCCCTATCCGTAGACGACGATGGCACTCAATTTGTTCACAAAATACGATTGTACCGCCAGAGAACCGGGACCGGACCCGCGCGTCCTTGAAAGGCGAAGGAGTGGGGGGCAGGTTGTCAAACCTGCGGCGGGTTGGCAACCCGCCCGTACGCCGCTGCTGACAGGTCGGCCCGGCGCCGGTTCGCAACTGTTCGCAACCGGCGCGCAGGATGCCATCCTGCCCCACATTGGGCAAGAGTGCCTGCGCCACAAAAAACGGGGCTTATCCCCCGATGGCAGCCGGGCCGTGTCTTTTCGCGGCGTCCACCACCGAGTTGACGATCGCGCGGCCCCGCTCGAGCGCCTGTTGGTAAATCCGCCGCCGCTCCTCGCGCGTGAGACCGTAGCCGATGCGGTAGAAGCGCTCCAGGCCGACCCCCACCGTGTAGGTCCCGGCATAGGAGATCGCGGCTTTCGGGATCAGGCCGCCGCCGAAGGGGACCTTGCCAACCAGCTCGCGTGCCAGCGCGCGCCATCCGAACGCGCCCGCGACGATTCCCGCGATCTGCGCCCGCTGCTCCCGGTAGCCGACGTCCTGGTCGCTCGCGGCGGCGATCAGGAACGCCATGCGCACCTGGTTCATGGTCAGAACGGCGGTGTCGGATGCGAATTCGCCGGCCGCCCAAGGCAGCTCGATCAGGCTCGGGACCACGTCCGGCAGCGCCGTCAGCAGACAGAATACGGCGTTTTCCCGGGAAATTCCCTTGACGATTTTTCCGATGACGGGCCGGCGAAACGCGCGGAAATTGCGAGCCAGGGCGAGCCGCAGATCCTCACGCCGCTCCACGATCTCGCGGACCGTGCTCTCCGGATCGGCCGGGTCGAAGCGGAAGGCGCCCCGCGGCGCCAGAAGCTCGCTCTCGCACAGGACCAGGTCGAAGCCGGCCGCCCCATCCTCGCCATCCACCAGGTGCTCGATCTCAGCCCTTGGAGTCTCCGGCGATGGAGGCGCGAGCAGCCCGTTGAGCGCCGCGAACCCCGCGCTAGTCGAAGCGATGAGCCCGATCCGAAGCCGCCGGTCCGCCATCTCGCGTACCTGGGCGGGATTCAGGCTCTGGAATCCGCTCTTGATCTGGGCGTAAATCTCGCTGGCCATATTCCCCCGTGAGGGGCCGCTGGGCGCCGCGCGCCCGGAACATCACCCTCACCCTCTCCCGCCATTCTACCCCCAGCCCGATGCGCTCCACCGCAATCTCCGGCGCGAAGTACTTAAGCACCGTCTCCGTCTTGGGATGGAATTCGAGCGACGGCGCCACCAGCAGCAGGCGCGGCCACTCGCGGCTCAACGGAATGCCCGGGAAATACCCCTGTCGCGTGAACTCGCCCCGCTCGGCGTGCCAGCGCACCCGCATCCAATAATCGAGCGCCTGCAATGGCAGATGTATGTCCTCGGTGGCTTTCAGCTCGAGCACGGCCAGGCGTCCTCCCCGCTCCGCCGCCAGCAGATCCAGCACGCCGCGATCACCGCCGGCCACCGCTGGCACCTGCCCGTAGACGGGTCCGGCGTACAGGGAGGCGTCGACCTCCTCCAGGTTGGCGCGGACCTGGGATTCGAGCCACGCCTCGGCATGCAGGCGCCAGAGCGGATTCTCCCGCTGGGCCGAGCCAGGCGCTCGCAGATGGGCGATCTGGCGGGCCAACTCCTCGACCTCGGCGATGTTCGCTTCCCGCGCTTTGGACCTTTGTTCCAGCCCAAACAGCAGATCCGTGGCCCTGGCGCGCGCGAACTCGAGGCCGCGGACGCGCAGGCTGAGCGAACCGTCCTGGCGCGGGATGCGCTCGACAAAAGGCAGCGCCGAAAGGCGCTCCACCCACCCGGCGACTTGCTCCGGCCGTTGGGGCGCCATGCCGGCGCAGTTGTCGAGCCTGGTCGCCAGGTTGCCGTAGTCGGCGGGATCCAGCCGGTCCTCGTAGCCATCCGCCGTGTACACGAACGCCGCAAACTGCGCCGCCCGGGGATTCAGGCAGGAAAGTTTCAGGCAAACCGCCCCGGCTTCGGCCTGAGGAAGGAAGAGCGCGAGCCCCTCAACGGTGACCCGCCTCTCCCTCTTTCGCAGGTAGTCCAGCCAGATTAAACCGAACGTCAGCACACTACCGGTACCGCCCGGCGGAGAGGCGATGGCGGCCCAACCCGAGCCGCCCTTGCGGACCAGGGCGCGGGGATAGGCCGGGGACAGGCTCTCCTCCAGGTTCGATTCGGTGCTCAGGTCCAGCACACGCCACTCCGGAAACTGCCGTCGCAGCGCCCGCCGGAACTCCTCCCGGAACACCAGGCGGGGCGTCCGGCGGACGGCGGCCGGTCCTGCCCGGGCGACATCCTGGAGCGTGATGCGACCCTCGATGCCCCCGAAACGCTCGATGACCAGCTCCAGCTTTCCGGTCCTTTCCTCCTGCACCCCGACCACCCGGCGCGCCAGGTTTCTCCTTTCGTCCCATACCTGTATGAGCAGCCGGCTGCCATGCCATTCCAGTGCGTAGGTCCCCTCGGCCAGCAGAAAACGGTCTTCCCCAGGCTCGATCAGGGCAGGCTGGCGCGCCGCCCCCAGGAACCGCCGGATAGCCGCCTCGGCCGACGCTGCCCCGTCCAGGCGCAGGTCGGCTGCGTTCTTGAGCATTCAAGACTTTGGTGGCTGCGCTCGACCGCGCCTCTCTAACGGAGTTTGGCATCTTCAGCCCAGGGGGCTCCACTCCTACGGATACCGCAAGGAGGCCGGGCCGGATTAACGTTATGGTACTTTCCCCCCGCAACTGTTCCCACAATTTCCACGTCCGACCTAAGCAATGTGCGGGTATAATCAGCGGGAAGTTCAAACCCTAAGTCTGAGGTGGTGCATGGCGAATTCGAAGACGAACCCGAAACGGTGGTACTTGGTAATGTACTTGTGCATTATCTTGTCGTTCTGGGTGTTTATCGCAGGCCCAAGGCTCGGCTACGACGCGGACGCCGCGCGTGGCATCGCGATCCTCATCGGCATCTGGGCTCCGGTGCTGGCCATATTCGGCGTGCGGGCCGAACTGATGGCCAAGAAGGACTAGTTTTTTCGGGAGCGGCTACCGGCACCCGTCTGCATGCGCCATGATATAGAGTCATGCTGCGCGATCGTATGGAGAGGGTGGAGGCGCGCATAGGCGCGTCCGCCAGCCGTGCCGGGCGCCGCCGCGAGGAGATCACCCTCCTGGCCGTCACCAAGACTTTCCCAGCCGAGGTGATCGCCGAGTCCTACGCGCTCGGCCTGCGGGACTTCGGCGAGAACTACGTCCAGGAATTCGAAGCGAAAACTCTGCCCGAAGCTTTGCCCGCTGCTCGCTTTCACCTCATCGGCCACCTGCAGGCCAACAAAAGCAACCGCGCCGCCGAGTTGTTCGACGTGATCCAGACAGTCGATTCCGTGCGCCTGGCCCGGCGCCTGAACGACGCCCCTCGCCGGCGCGCCCAGCCGCTTGAAGTGCTGATCGAGGTCAAACTCTCCGGGGAATCCGCCAAGAGCGGCGTGGAGCCGGAGCACGTAGCCGCGCTGGCCGATGCCCTGGCAGCCCTTCCGAATCTGCGCCTGACGGGTTTGATGACCATGCCACCGTGGTCCGACGAACCGGAAACCTCGCGGCCCTTTTTCCGCCGCCTGCGCGATCTGGCCGCCGGCCTAGGCCTGCCGCGGCTCTCCATGGGCATGTCGCACGACCTCGAGGTGGCGATCGAAGAGGGCGCCACCATGGTGCGCGTGGGCACGGCGCTGTTCGGGACTCGGGAGCCGTGACCGTCGGCTTCTTCTCGCCGTTGCCGCCGGCCCGCACCGGCGTGGCCGAGTACTCCGCGGCGCTGATCGCGGCGCTGAGCAAGCACTGCGAGGTGAGGGTGGGGGACAGCGGGGCCGGCGTCTGCCTTTACCACGTCGGGAACAATCCTCTGCACGCCGAAATCTACCGGCAGGCGCTGGAGCGGCCGGGGGTGGTTGTCCTACACGACGCCGTTCTGCACCACCTTCTTCTGGGCTGCCTCGATCGCCAGGCCTACATCGCCGA
>DATNLV010000066.1:0-2664 GCA_035602665.1 Bryobacteraceae bacterium
CCCGTCGGTTGCGGCTCACGACCAGCGCCTTCCGGCGGGCGAGCACGGTGTGCTTCCCGTCAGCGAAGCTGCGCGGAGCCCGCAAGACGAAGCGACGAGCGACGAGCGTGACATTATGCAAGGACTCCTGAATTTCCTGACCGGCCTGAGCCTGCTGCTGATGGTGATGGTGCTGGTCTCGGTGCGGCGCTCTCACACCCGCGTGGAGCACTCGGTGAGCTGGCTCGGGGCGGCGCTGGCGCTGCTGGTGCTGGCACGGTGGCGCCCGCTGCTGGACTGGCTGGCCTCGCGCCTTGGCATCGGCTCGCCTCCCATGGCGCTGCTGACGCTGGTCGGCTGCGTGTTCCTGCTGGTGCTGTTCCGGCTGTCGACGATCATCTCGGCGCTCAAGGACTCCAACATCGCGCTGACGCAGCGCATCGCCATCCTGGAGTTTCAAATCGAATCGATCCATGAAGAAGGCAAAAGCAAAAACTGACCAGCGCCGGCCCGCGGCCGTCTCCGCCGGTCCCGTACTGCAGGCCTGGCATTACTGTGCGGCCCTGGGGGCGGCATTCCTGGCGGTGTGCATCGTCTACTGGCCGGCGGTGGACGGGCCGTTCGTCTTCGACGACCTGTATCTGCCTTTCACCGCTCCGGAGATGGCCAACGCGCCCCTGACGCACTGGGTGAGCGGCCTGCGGCCGCTGCTCATGTTCAGCTTCTGGGTCAACCACGTTATCTCCGGGATGGAGAGCTTCTCCTACCATTTCCTGAACCTTCTGCTGCACCTCGCGACCGGCGCGCTCGCTTTTCTCATCGTGCGCAAGTTCCTGGACCGCGCCGGCGAGACGGGCTGGAAGCGCGACGGCCTGGCCGCGTTCGCCGCGGGGCTGTTCCTGCTGCATCCTTTGCAGACCGAGTCGGTGGCCTACGTGGCCAGCCGCTCCGAAACGCTCAGCGTGATGTTCTTCTACGCCGCGTTCGCCCTCTTCCTGTACCGCCGCTCGGAGGCGATCAGCTGGCTGGAGTCGCTAGGCGTGGTGGCGCTGTTCGCGGCGGCCGCTTCCACCAAGGAGCACACCGCGGTACTTCCGGCGCTGCTGCTGCTGACGGACTTCTTCTGGTCCTCCTGGCGCGGCATCCGGCGGAACTGGCGACTCTACGCCATACTCGCGGCGGCCGCGGCAGCCGCCCTGCGGATGGTCTGGCACGTCCTGGGCGGGAACAACACCGCCGGCTTCTCCGTCCAGGGGTTCACCTGGCTTCAGTACTTCTATTCGCAATGGCGGGCGGTCTGGCTGTACATCCGCCTGTTCGTCCTGCCCTATGGCCAGAATGTCGACCACGACTTCGCGGTCTCGAGAACGCTTCTCGATCATGGAGCGATCGTCGGCCTGGCCGCGCTGCTCGTGGCCGTGGCCGCGGCCATTTATTACCGCCGCCGCTTCCCGCTGGCCTCGTACGGCTTCCTGGCCTTCCTGCTGCTGCTCGCGCCGACTTCGTCCTTCGTGCCCATCCTCGACCTGGTGGCCGAGCGCAGGGTTTACCTGCCGTTCATCGGGCTGCTGCTGGTGGTGGTGGAGTTTGCGCGACGCTGGAAAGCGCCCCCGGCGCGGGTGGCGGCGACGCTGGCCGGAGTTCTGGCGGTGATGGCCGTGCTGACCTACAACCGCAGCGCCGTCTGGGGCGACCCGGAAACGCTGTGGAAGGACACTGTCTCGAAGTCGCCCCTCAAGGCGCGGCCGCACCTGCAGCTCGGTTTCGTCTACTTCACCCAGCGGCGTTGCGCCGCCGCGCTGCCGGAGTTCGAGGCGGCCGCCAGGTACGGCAAGCTGACCTACCCGCTGCTGGTCGATTGGGGCATGACCTACGAGTGTCTCGGCCGCCACGACGAGGCCATTGACAGGCTACGGCAAGCGACCCTCGAACGGTGGGACGCGGAGACCTGGTCCATGGTCGCATGGGCGTATCTCAGGGCCGGACGGAACGACGAGGCGGCCCAGGCCCTGGACACCGCCCAGCGCCTCAATCCCAACTTCGCCGGGGCTTACGCCTACCGCGGCGACCTGCTCGCCGCGCGGGGCGATGCGGCCGCCGCAGCGACCGAATACCGGCACGCGCTGAGCCTGGACCCCGCGAACGAAGCGGCCCAGGCAGGCCTCGCCCGCCTGGGCGCCGCGCGCTGAGATGCCTCCCCTGCGGATCGGCGTCAACGCGCTGTACCTGATCCCCGGCGGCGTCGGTGGGACGGAAATCTACCTGCGCCACCTGCTGGCCGCGCTCGCCTCCGTCGATAGAGAGAACGAGTATCTGGTTTTCACCAACCGCGAGACGGATGCGGCCCTGGTGCCCGGCGCGGCGAATTTCCACGCGGTCCAGCAACCCGTGCGCGCGGCGTTCCGGCCGGCGCGCATCCTCTGGGAGCAGACCGGCCTGGCGCTGGCGGCAGCGTCGCGTCGCCTGGATGTGTTGCTGAATCCCGGATTCACCGCGCCTATCCTGTGCCCCTGCCCGCAGGTCACCGTGTTCCACGATTTGCAGCACAAGCGCCACCCGGAGTATTTCCGCTGGTTCGACCTGCCGTTCTGGCGCCTTCTGTTGTGGGCCTCGGCGCACCGGTCGCGGCTGCTGCTGGCGGATTCCGAAGCGACGCGGACGGATCTGGTGCGCTTCTATCGACTC
>DATNLV010000139.1:0-5127 GCA_035602665.1 Bryobacteraceae bacterium
TCTGACCACGGTCGCCGCGCCCTTCGCCCCCGCCCCTTCAGCCCCCATCCACCCGTGCCACAATATTAGGTCCATGCCCAAAATCGAACGCGTCCTCATCAGCGTCACGGATAAGACCGGGGTCGCCGAACTCGCGCGCGAATTCGGCGACGCCAGTCTTATCCGTGACACTGATGAGGACGCGTTCGATCTTGGGCATGGATCTAATATTGTGCCACGAGCGGGGAATGGGGGGCGGGCTTCAGCCCGCGCGTGGCTTCAGCCACGCCACGCCACTTCTGCGTCGCACACCCACAGGAGGACGCGGCGTCCGTTCGGCCTACAATTGGCTGTGGTCCATCAAGAGCAGATTTCCCTGGTCACCAAACGTCATGGCGACATGCATGACCTGACGGCGCAGATTGCGGCGGCTGTGGCCGCGTCCAACATCCAAACGGGAATTGCCCACGTCTTCAACCTCGGCAGCACGGCCGCGATCGGCGCGATCGAATTTGAGCCTGGCCTGGAGCGCGACCTGCCCGCGATTCTCGACCGCCTGATTCCGCCAAGCCGTGACTATGGCCACGAACAGGCCTGGCACGACGGCAACGGCCACTCGCATCTGCAGGCCACTCTGCTCGGACCCTCGCTGACCGTGCCCATCTCAAACGGTCAACTGGTTTTGGGCACGTGGCAGCAGATCTTCCACCTCGAATGCGATGTTCGAGGCCGCAAGCGGACGGTGGTGGTCACCGTAACCGGCGAGTGAAATGGAAAGGAGGTCCGCATGTTCGGTGTCCAAACCAGCGCGTTCCTGATCTGTTTGATGGCCGGTCTGGGCCCGGCAATGGCCCAAGCCCCGGCGCGGCCGCAGCCCCCAACCCGCGACGCGAACGCGCCCGGCTACGTCAAAGCGAAGGAATTGCCCGATGGCGCCATCCCTTCGCCAAAGGAAGACGGCAACTTCATCATCGGCCCCACCCACAATCCCGCGCCGGAAATGGCCGCGAAGGAAGGCGTGCCCCAGGGCGACGTCTTTGAATTCACCATGGAATCCAAGGACAGCAGGATCTATCCCGGCGTCGCGCGCGAGCCCAACACATATGCCGTCGCGGACCCGGCGGACCCGAACAAGGTGATCGTCAACAGCTATCCCGCTCCGTACACTCGCCGCGTGGCGGTCTACGTTCCCAAACAATACGTCCCCGGCACGGAGGCGCCGTTCATCGTCGGGGCGGATGGACCTGACCGGGCTTTGTTCACCGCGCTCGACAACCTGATCGCCGAGCACCGCGTGCCGGTCATGATTGCGATCTCCATCGGCAACGGCAGCGGCGATGCCCAGGGCAGCGAGCGGGGACTGGAGTACGACACCATGTCCGGGCTCTACGCGGAGTTCGTGGAGAAAGAAGTGCTGCCGCAGGTCGAGAAGAAATACAACGTGAAGCTAACCAAGGATCCCGACGGGCGCGCGACCACGGGTTGCAGCTCCGGCGGAGCGGCCGCGATGGCCATGGCCTGGTATCACACCGATCTCTACCACCGTGTTCTGAGTTATTCGGGCACGTTCGTGTACCAGCAGTGGCCGTACAACCCCGAGACCCCGCACGGCGCGTGGGAATTCCATGAAACCCTGATTCCCGCGAGCCCGGCCAAGCCGCTGCGAATCTGGATGCATGTCAGCGATCGGGACATGTTCATCACCCGCGACAACTATCACGACTGGGTTCTCGCCAATGAGCGCATGGCCCAGGCGCTCGCCGCCAAGGCGTATCCTTACCAGTTCGTGTTCGCGAAAAACGCCGTGCACTGCGACCACGGCGTAAAGGCGCAGACCCTGCCGCTGGCGCTGGAGTACGTTTGGCAAGGATACGCGCCGAAAAAGTGAACAGCCGCATCAAGCCGCCTTCAGAACGGAGGGGAACAGCGTCGTGATCGCTCCGCTCCGGTTGTCCCTCAGGCGATAGCAGACGCCGATGTGACGGCGCAGGCCGGCGTCCGCAACGATGCGCGCGTAGATCATCGAGTTGCAGGAGCTGACCGGCGACCACTCCTCACCCTCGGCTCTCCGCCGTTCCACCGAAAATCTCGCTGCCGTGACGCTTTCCATGACCCACCTCCGTTCGTCCCCACCTATTGGAGGCGCACGGCGGGCCCGCCGTTACACGCGCATGTAAAGGGAGCGTAAAGATTGTTCAGCGTGCGGTCAGGCTGGCCAGGTGAGCCGCGTGGGCAGGATGCCCGGCGCCGACCTGGCAGACCTCCAGCCCAGCCTCTCGATAGGGGCAATCGAGGTTCGACGACTGCCCGTTCTGAGCCACAATCCAGGTAACCGGATACCGTTTGGCCAGCTCCTCGAAGTCGGCGGACTTGAACCGGACCCAACCGTCCTGCGCCTGCACCTGCTGTTCCCACTCACCAGCGAGCCGCGGGAAAAGACAAACGGCGCCATCGTCCTTGACGCGATCGGCGAGTGCGCTCCGCTCGGCAATCGCCCGGAAGCCGTGGAGGTCCTCGCCGCTCAGAAGCATATACCGCGGGTCGAGCGCAAACACCGCGTCCTTGGGCGTGTTCGCGCGGATCCAGAGGAACGCGGAGATCCACGGGTTCCGGTCCACCGCGCCCGGCCATTCGACGTGCCGGCTGGAAGGATACGTGGCTCGCTGCACCAGCCACATCGAAGCGGCCAGTGGAGCGAACAGCGCCACCCAGCGCCAGGCACGATTCTTGAGCACGTACTCTCCGATCAGTCCGCCCAGCAGTAGGAAGAAAATGACATAGATCAAATGAAAGGCCCGCATGGGTTGCAGGCGAGCCAGGTTCTCCAGGCGCGGTGAGCTCGATAGAGCCACGCCGGCCACGGTGAACAGGAGTCCGAACGGCACCAGGGATCGGGCCACCAGCCGAAACACGGGCGTCGTCCCCCGGGGGCTCACGGACGAGAACCACCACAATAGAGCCAAGGGCGCGAAGACGCCAAGCCACTCGTACCAGGCCCACGTCGAAACGAAGATGTAGCTGCGCGTGAGCAGCGCCTCCCGCGCCGCGCCCCGGACCGGTTGAAAGTCGAACAGGAGCGGTAACTGGGCGATGGGGAGGAAGCTGAAGGCGAGGGCCGGGGACCGGGCCGGGCTTTCGCTCAGCCGCCGGACCAGCAACAGGCATGCCGGGACCATCGCCGCGTAAAGGCTCATTTGAGGGTGAAAGAGAGCCGTAATCAGGAGCCACGCTACGCCGCCCCGGTACTCCTTCCGCAGGAAGCAGCCCACGGCGAAAAGTGTCGCGGGCGTGGAAAGAGTTCGCGGCGTGAGATTCGGGTCCATGATCAACAGGCCCGTGTTCGCGACCGGCACCACCAGCACCGCGGCCAGCAGAGCGACCCCGCTCCAGCGCGCATAACGGCTCTCGTAACACACCGACAGGAGCCGCCAGGCAGCAGCAAGCAGCATGCAGACGCCCGCGATGTGCCACAGGAAGATCACCGTGTCGGGCGGCAGCCCGGTCAGCCTCGCCGAGCCTCCCACGACGCCGGCAAACACCGAGAGCCGGGCGTGCGACATGAAGAACTCCGAGTCAAAAGGATAGAGGGTGGGATCGGCGGCCATCTTGATGCCCGGCACGTAGACCGCCGCATCGTCCGCGCCTAGGTGGTAGCCGTGAACCAGCACGGCCAGCAGCGTGAGCAGGAACAGCCCGGCGATCGTCGCCAATCGCCGGAGTCGCAGCTGGACAGACGTCATAGGCGCATCCCTCTTGTGCCGCACTCTGAGGTCCGCGGCCGGGTCAGCGCCGCCCGCGTAGGCCCAAAAACCGGCCGTACACCGGGTCCGCCATGTTGCCGTGAACGGCCTCTAGGTTGAGCTGGTCATTTAAATTATACCCGCTTACGGACAATCGGCTCACATACTTCGGACTGGACCGCCGTGGGGCAGGACTCCAGAGGGACTTGCAAAACTAGCCCGGCAGGCTGAAGACTCCGCTGAAAAACGGTGACTGGCTCCGCTGTCCCAAGCGACATGTCCGCCTGGTCCACGGGAAAGGTCTCGAGGGCGCGTGGACAGCGGTGCCTGTCACCGCTTTTCAGCCCTTTCACCTCTCGCCGCGGATGCGAGGAACTGAATTTCGCAAGTCCCTCTCCAGTCCTGCAGCGGGTCTCCAGACCCGCCGCCCCGCGGCGCTCTTGCCTCTGAGCCCCGCAAGCAATGTTACACTGTTCTACATCGGATGTCGATAGCGAGCAGCGATAGAGAGGGCGACGACCGCGACCTGTACTCGGGCTTGATCCGGCTCCATATCCTGCATCACGCCGCCCGCGAGCCGATCTTCGGCCTCGGCATGGCGGAGGAACTGGCACGCCACGGCTACCGGATCAGCCTGGGCACCCTTTATCCCCTGCTCCACGGCCTCCACAAGAAGGGCTATCTCCGCTCCGAGGAGAAACGCAAAGGCAAGTCGCTTCGCAAGCTGTACCGCGCCACACCTCTGGGGCGCCGGGCGCTGGCGTCGGCTAAAACAAAAGTGCGCGAGTTGTTCGGAGAACTCATCGAGGGCGAATGACGGGACACAAGGTAGGATTCGCGGCCATCCTGGCGATGCTCGCCGCAACCGCCGATGTCGGGGCGCAACAGGCGCCGCTGACCGTCGGACGGGCGGTAGCTCAGGCGCTTCAGACGTACCCGGCGATACGCGCGACGGCCGAGCAGGTCTCCGCCGCGGCGGCCGGAATCAACCTCGCGCGCACCGCGTACCTGCCGCGCGCGGACTTCCTGGGACAGATGAATCGCGCCACGCGCAACAACGTGTTCGGCCTCGTGCTTCCGCAGGCCGTCATCCCTTCCATATCGGGCCCGGTGCTGGGCACCGACAACCTCACCAGTGTGTGGGGAAGCGCGGCCGGGGTGCTGGTCTCGTGGGAGCCTTTCGATTTCGGCCTGCGGCGCGCGAACGTCGAAGCCGCCGGATCGGGGCGTGCCCGCGCCGAGGCGGGAGCGAGCGTGACACAGTTTCAGGTCGGCGCCGCCACCGCGGATTCGTTTCTCACGCTGCTGGCGGCCGAGCAGACCGTCGTTGCCGCACGAGCCGGTGCTCAGCGGGCGCAAACGCTGTTCCATGTGACGGACAGCCTCGCCCGAAGCGGCCTGCGGCCCG
>DATNLV010000187.1:0-22876 GCA_035602665.1 Bryobacteraceae bacterium
TTCGACCGGCTGAACGCGCGCCGCGAGGTCTGGGCGCCGTTCTACACGATCCACAAAGTCATGGCCGGCCTGCTCGACATGTACCAGATCTGCGGCAACAAACAGGCGCTGGAAACCGCCGTAGGCGCGGCGCGCTGGGCCGACGCCTGGACGGCCGCCATTCCCGAGGAGCACATGCAGGCCGTTCTCGACACCGAGTACGGCGGCATGAACGAAGTGCTCTACAGCCTCGCCGCGGTCACCGGCGACAACAAACTCGCCGAGGTGGGCGATCGTTTCACCAAGAACCGTTTCTTCAATCCGCTGGCGCTCGGTTGCGACCGGTTGCGCGGGCTGCACACGAATACTCACATCCCGCAGGTCACCGGGGCCGCGCGCCGCTACGAGATCAGCGGCGACCCGCGCTTCCGCGACGTGTCCGAGTTCTTCTGGGACCAGGTGACTGGAGCGCGCTGCTACGCCACCGGAGGCACCAGTAACAACGAAGGATGGCTGACCAATCCGCACCGGCTGGCGGCGGAACTCGGCCGCGGTGAAGCCACCAACGAATGCTGCTGCGCCTATAACATGCTCAAGCTCACCCGGAAGCTCTACGGCTGGAGCGCGGACCCCCGCTACTTCGACTACTACGAGCGCGTGCTTTACAATCACCGCCTGGGCACGATCAACCTGGAAACCGGCGCGACCCAGTATTATCTCGGCCTGGTGCCTGGATCGTGGCGCGCCTTCAACTCCGAGTGGGACTCGTTCTGGTGCTGCACCTGCACGGGTATCGAGGAATACTCTAAGCTCAACGACAGTATCTATTTCCACGATGACAACGGGCTGTATGTGAACCTGTTCATTCCCTCCGAGGTCACTTGGCGCGCGAAGGGCGTCCGCGTGCGGCAGGAGACGCGCTTCCCGGAGGTTCCGAGCACGGCGCTGCGAGTAAGTTGCGACAAGCCGGTCAGGATGACTCTATACATGCGCGTGCCGGCCTGGGTCTCCGGGGCGGCGGGCGTGAAAGTCAACGGCCGCGCGGCGGAAATCTCCGGTGGGCCCGGCAGTTACCTCCGGATCGACCGCACCTGGAATTCGGGCGATCGCGTCGAGATGGAGATGCCCATGCAGCTCCACAGCGAGGCCATGCCCGACGATCCTGCCATGCAGGCCGTGTTCTACGGTCCGCTGCTGCTGGCGGGCCAGTTCGGCCGCGATGGGCTGACGCGGGAGCTGGTGATCGGGCCCATGGGGCCGCAATTGAAGAAAGCCCCGCCGGTCGTCATTCCGTCGCTCGCCGCTAATGAGAGCATTCAACCCGCCGATGGGCCACTTACTTTCCGCGCAACGGGCGCGCAAGTTACGCTTGTCCCCTTCAACCAGGTTACGGATCAACGCTACACGGTGTGTTGGAAAGTAAGTTGAGTTACGCGGCTCCGGCCGTCTTAGTACCGGCGACGTGATAGGTTCCCGCCCACTCCGTCTCCACCGTGATCGGCGAGGTCATGCGCCCCCGGTACGTCCCTTGGCCCGTGATGCCACTGAATTTGCCAGTGCCGCCGGTGAACCGGAAAGTCCCTTCCGCGGTCAGGCTGGTCTCCGTTTGCGCCACCGTCCCCTCGAGCGTACCCCAGCAGCGGTCGCCGCCAGCGTGCTCATTGAGGAAGTACCCGCGCTCCGTGCCCAGCCCCGACTGAACGTCCCGGGTGCCCCAGAAAGTCATCCTCACGCCGTTCCAGTCCGGATCCGAGGATCTTTGTACACCGGCGATTTCCGCCATACTCAGTTCGTGGTTGGGTTGGTCCCCCGTAGACAGAAACGCTCGCGAGGCGAACGTCCCGGAAAACACACCTGTGATATCAGGCATGGATGCCCCTCCTTTTCTGTAAGGAGTTTGGGTCAGGCGCGGGCGAGTGTCAATGGCCTCGGTGGGCTACGGCTTCTTTTTGCCCTGGGCCGCGACGGCATCCATGGCCGCCTTGATCTTTTCCTGGTCGCCGAGATAGTAGTGTTTCAGCGGCCGCAGAGAGCCATCGAGCTCGTAGACCAGCGGGATGCCGGTGGGAATGTTCAGGCTGACAATCTCCTGGTCCGAGACATCGTCGAGAAACTTCACCAGCGCTCGCAAGCTGTTTCCGTGCGCCGCGATGACAACGCGCTGCCCCGATAGGACCGCCGGTGCGATGGTCTGGTGCCAGTACGGGAGGAAGCGCGCGACGGTGTCCTTCAGGCACTCAGTGAGCGGCAGCTCGGCCTCCGCCAGGCTCTTGTAGCGGCGGTCGTGGCCCGGCCAGCGCGGGTCCGATTTCTCCAGCGCGGGAGGACGGATGTCGTAACTCCGCCGCCAGATCTTCACCTGGTCTTCGCCGAACTTGGCCGCCGTTTCGGACTTATTGAGCCCCTGCAAGGCGCCGTAGTGCCGCTCGTTGAGCCGCCAGGAACGGAAGACCGGGATCCACATCAGATCCAACTCGTCGAGGACGGTCCACAGCGTGCGTATGGCGCGTTTCAATACGGACGTATAGGCCACGTCGAAGGTATAGCCGGCCTCTCTTAACGAGCGCGCCCCTTCCAGGGCCTCCGCGCGGCCCTTCTCCGACAGGTCGACGTCGGTCCAGCCGGTAAATCGGTTCTCTTTATTCCAATCGCTTTCGCCGTGACGAACCAAAACCAGTTTGTACATGTTGGGTCTCCAGAAATTGATAGTGCAGATTGTGGGGCGGACCCCCTGGACCCGCTCTTCGCCTGGCCGACGAGGGCGTCGGCCGCGGACCAGGGGGTCCGCCCCACAACGATCAGCCCTGCTGGCGCAAGGCGTTCTTGCCGGCGAACTCCGCCGCCGCGCCGAGCTCTTCCTCGATGCGCAGCAACTGGTTGTATTTCGCGATGCGGTCAGTCCGGCTGGCCGACCCGGTCTTGATCTGTCCGGCATTGGTGGCCACCACCAGGTCCGCGATGAAGGCGTCCTCGGTCTCGCCGGAGCGGTGCGAAACCACCGCGGTGTAATTCGCTTCGGAGGCCATGCGCATGGCCGCCATGGTTTCGGTCACGGTGCCGATCTGGTTCAACTTGATGAGGATCGAGTTGGCAATTCCCTGCTCGATGCCGCGCTTGAAGATCGACGTGTTGGTGACGTAGATATCGTCGCCCACAAGCTGAATCTTCTTGCCCAGCTTCTCGGTCATCAGCTTCCAGCCTGGCCAATCGTTCTCCGCCATGCCGTCCTCGATGGAGCGGATGGGGTACTGGCGCACCCAGTCGGCCCAGAACTCCACCATCTGCTCGCTGGTCCGCTCGCTGTTGTCGGACTTCTTGAAAACGTAGCGGCTCTTGTCGGCGTCGTAGAATTCGCTCGCCGCCGGGTCGAGGAAGATGCCGACCTCCTCGCCAGGCTTGTAGCCGGCCTTGGTAATCGCCTCGAGGATTAGAACCAGCGCCTCTTCGTTCGACTTCAGGTTGGGCGCGAAACCGCCTTCGTCGCCCACCGCGGTCGAGTAGCCGGCCTTCTTCAGCACGCCCTTCAAGGTATGGAAGATCTCCGAGCCCGCGCGGAATGCATCGGAGAACCGCGCCACGCCGTAGGGCGCGATCATGAATTCCTGCACATCCACCGAACTATCGGCATGCGCGCCGCCGTTGAGAATGTTCATCTCCGGCACCGGCAGCACGTGCGCGCCGACGCCGCCCAGATAGCGGTACAGCGGCATGTTGCGGCAGGCTGCCGAGGCGCGCGCCGCGGCCATCGAAACCGCCAGAATCGCGTTGGCGCCCAGGCGTCCCTTGTTGGGGGTGCCGTCCAGGTCGATCATCGCCTGGTCGATCTCCGACTGGTCAGAGGCTTCCCTGCCCTTCAGCGCCTCGGCAATCTCCCCGTTGATATGCCCAACGGCCTTCAGCGTTCCCTTGCCGAGAAACCGCTTCTTGTCGCCGTCGCGCAACTCGACCGCTTCATGCTCGCCGGTGGAGGCTCCCGAAGGAACCGCCGCCCGCCCCATGGCGCCGCAACCCAGCCATACGTCCGCCTCGACCGTCGGATTACCGCGCGAGTCGAGAATCTCTCTACCGGATATTTTTACGATTTCGGTCATCATTTACAGTTCGCTCCTGAAAAGTAGTCGAAAAGAACCTGGGCCTCAGCCCGCCTGCTTGATCGTGTAAGGCTCGAGGCCGGTATAGATTTGCTGCTCCTGGCAGACCACTACGATGCCGGAGTCGGTGACGGTGTGGCCTTTGGCGCGATCCGCCTGAAGGTCGTATCCGATCACGCTCGATTCCGGAATCTTGACATCCGGCCCGATGATGGCGCGCCGAATGCGGCTGTAACGGCCCACCTCGGCGTTGTGCATCAGGATCGAGCTCTCCACCTCGCAGTAGCTGTTGATTCGCACGCCCGGAGACAAGATGCTTCGCACCACCCGGCCGCCCGAGACGATGCAGCCGCCCGAGACGATCGAATCGATCGCCACTCCCATGCGCCGCCCCTCCTGCGCAAAAACGAACTTCGCCGGTGGCATCTGGGGCATGCTGGTCCGGATCGGCCAGCGCCGGTCGTACAAGTTGAACTCCGGAACTACCGACACCAGGTCCATGTTGGCGTCGTAGTAGGCGTCGATGGTTCCCACGTCACGCCAATACTTCACCGTCTTGTCGTTGAGATCGATGAAGTCATACGCCACCACGCGTTTCTTCGCGATGCAACGTGGAATGACGTCGCGCCCGAAGTCATGCGAGGAATTCGGGTCCTCGGCGTCCTCCATGAGCGCACGCATCATCACTTCCGTGTTGAAGACATACACGCCCATCGAAGCGCTGACCATGGCGGGGTTGAAAACCGACCGGACCGGGCTGCCGTGTTGTGGCTTCTCTTCGAAGCCCCGGATCTCGTAATGGTCCCCGATGTCCACGACGCCGAGGCGGGTGGCATCCTCGGGCGGGACCTGGATGGTGCCGAGCGTGATGTCCGCCTGGTGGTGCTCGTGCCAGGCGATCATCTCGTGGTAGTTCATCTTGTAGATGTGGTCCGCCGCGAGAATCAGGCAATGCTCCGGGCCTTCCGCCATCAGGGTCTGGATGTTCTGGAAAACCGCGTCCGCCGTGCCAAGGTACCAGTCTTCATGAACCCGCTTCATGGGCGGGATGATTTCGATGTATTCGCCCAGCTCGGGCGAGAGGATCATCCATCCATCGCGTATGTGCCGCGTCAATTCCAGGGCTTTATACTGCGTCAGCACGAGAATGCGCCGGATGCCGGAACTGATGCAGTTCGAAAGAGTGAAATCGATGAGCCGGTAGATGCCGCCGAAGGGAACCGCCGGCTTGGCGGTGTTCAGGGTCAGCGGGGACAAGCGTTCGCCCGCGCCCCCGGCGAGCAGGATGGCCAGGATATTTTCCATCGGAAGCGAAAGACTCTTCTTTAGGAGTGTATCAATGATGCGCGCTGCCGCGGGGGCGCGCGGCGCCCTGGCCCTTCCCTGAGCCTAGGTCAACACCCGACGCGGCGTGTCTGCCTCGCTGAACCGAGAAGGCCCCGGATGTGCTGGTGCACCGCGACAAGGTCAAGGGGCTTTCTAAGGAGGGGAGTGCCATCCGGCACTGAAAAGACGTACCCCGACATCAATAGCACGCTGATCCCGGGACGCTCAGCTGAGAGCAACTTCCTCAGCTCAAGGCCATCGAGCTTCGGCATACTGAGGTCGGTGATTACAGCGTCAATGACGCCGGGGTACTCGCGAGAGACATCCATGGCGTCTCTGCCGTCGCGCGCGGAGAGCACACGGGCTCCTTCAGCCATGAGCACTCTCCCCAGCAGGATCAGGACCTCTGGCTCGTCATCGACGATCAGGATCGTGAACCGGTCGGGGTCGCGCGGGGACACCTGATCCGAGTCTTTGATGGGGCACGCCTCCCGGCGCTCGCTGCCCCCATCTTACAAAGCGATGAGGTACGGCTATTTGTCGCACAGCAAACATCATTGCCAATAACGCAGATTTCGGGGACTGGCGCGACGCACAGCGCGGGAGGAGCCTTCGTTGTATCATGAAACATGGCCTGCCCCGGGACTCCGGATGGCACCCCCCACCAGTGAGGAGGTGATTCGACATTGGCTGAAGTAACCGTTCAAGACGGCGAGACCGTCGAGAGCGCGCTGCGCCGCTTCAAGCGCAAGGTCCAGCAAGAGGACATCATCAAGGAGATCAAGCGTCACTCCTATTACCTCAAGCCGGGCGAGAAGAGGCGCGTCAAAGCAGCCCTGGCCCGCAAGCGGAACCGGAAGAAACAAGCCAGGATCGTCGAATAACCTCCCGCTGGTCCGGCCGGCGCCAGATCGAAGCGCGCTGGCCGGATCGGAGCGGGTCATCCCCCCCAGCGGCTATACTCGATCAGGGTATCCCCAGTGAGAATCGTTATCGACACCGAAGACCGGTCGATCCGCGTCAGCGCGCCTGGCGGCGAATCGGTGTGCCCCCTCTACAGCCGGGAGGGTTTCGCGATTCTCTCTCGCGAGTGGCTTAAGGTGGGCTGGAACCTGGATCACTGGCGCGGCTTCTCGTGGCTGGGATTTCAACTGCAGCAGCTGCCCGAGGATGTCCTGCGGCTTCAGGAGGTCGTCTGCCGCCTGAAGCCCGACGTGATTGTGGAAACCGGCGTCTTCGAGGGCGGAAGCACCGTCTTTTTCGCCAGCCTGTGCGAGCTGAATGGCAAAGGCCGCGTGGTGTCGGTGGAACTGGATGTTCGGCCCGGCCTGCGGGAATCCCTCGCCGCGCATCCGCTCGGCCGCCGCATAACTCTGGTCGAGGGCGACTCGTGCTCTCCACAGGTCTTCGAGCGCGTCGCCCGGGAGGCTTCCGGCGCCGGCTCGGTGCTGGTCTTCCTGGACAGCGACCATCGCAAAGCGCACGTCGCCGCCGAACTCGCGCTCTATTCGCCGCTGGTCACTCAGGGATCCTACATCGTCGCGGCCGACGGCGTCATGCGAAGCCTGGCCGGAACGCCGCATGGCGAGGCGTCCTGGGCGGAGGACAACCCAGCCGCAGCAGCCCGCGAGTTCGCCGCCGCGCACCCCGAATTCGTCCTCGAGCGCCCCGCGCCGCTGTTCGCCACCGAAGCGGATAGCGGCGAGCTGACCTATTTCCCTGACGCATGGCTCCAGCGCGCCGGTCCCGCCGCCTGAGAGGGGTCACGGGTTACCCTGGAAGCAGCATGGACAACCCGCTTTTCCAACTCGATTTCCCGATTCCGTTCGACCGCATCCAGGCCGGACATGTCCAGCCCGCGATCGGCGCGCTGCTCGACTCTACCCGCCGGCGCATCGAGGCGCTGGCCGCGCTTCCCGTCCCGCCGGATTTCGAGAACACGATGCGGCCGCTCGACGAGCTGACCGAACCGCTGGACCGGGCGATGACGGTGGTGAAGCACGTGGAGTCCGTCGCCACCACCCCGGATCTGCGCGCGGCCGTCAATGCCGTGGAGCCCGAAGTAAGCAAGCTGCATTCCTCCATCCCGCTCAACGAGGGCTTGTGGCAAGTGCTGAAACGCTACGCCGGCACAGAGGAGGCGAGCCGCCTCACGGGAACCCGGCGGCGTTTCGTCACCAAGACGGTGGACGATTTCCGCCGGCACGGCGCCGATCTGGACCCCGCGGGTAAGGCGCGCCTCGCGGCCATCGATGTCGAATTGAGCGCCCTCACCACCAGGTTCTCCGAGAACGTGCTCGATTCCACCAACGCGTTCGAGCTGGTCATCGCCGACGAGCCAGGACTCGCGGGATTGCCGGAGAGCGCGATCCAGGCGGCGCGCGAGAGCGCCGAACGCAAGGGCATGGCCGGCTGGCGCTTCACGCTGCAAGCTCCCAGCTTCACGCCGCTGATGATGTACCTCACCGACGCCGCGGTCCGCGAGCGGGCTTATCGGGCGTTTGTCACGCGGTCGGTCGAGGGCGGCTTCGACAACCGCCCGCTGGTCTCTCGCATCCTGGAGCTGCGCGCGGAGAAGGCCCGGCTGCTCGGCTACGCCAATTTCGCGGACCTGGTTCTGGCGGACCGCATGGCGAAGACCGGAGACCGCGCGCTGGCCTTCCTCGACGGCCTCCGCGAGAAGACCGAGGCCCATTTTCGCCGCGAGAACGAAGAGCTGTTCGAGTTCCGCCGCAGCCTCGAAGGCCCGGCGGCGCCGCCTCTCCATCCTTGGGACGTCGCCTATTATGCGGAGAAGCAGCGCGCCGTCTTGTACGATTTCGACGAGGAAGAGCTGCGGCCCTATTACCCCCTGGAGCGCGTCACCGCCGGACTGTTTGAGATCGTGCACCGGCTCTACGGCATTCGCGTGACCGAGGAGCCCGGCCTGCCCGTCTGGGACCCGGAAGCGCGGGTCTACGGCATCCGTGACAGCGACGGCTCTCTCCTCGGTTCCTTCTATGCCGACTGGTTCCCGCGCGAGAACAAGCGCGGCGGCGCCTGGATGGACGGATTCCTGACCGGGGGCCCGTCGCCGGAAGGTTTCCGCCCGCATGTGGGAACCATCTGCGGGAACCTCACGCCGCCCTCCGGTGGAAAGCCCGCACTGCTCACGCACCGCGAAGTCGAAACCATCTTCCACGAGTTCGGCCATTTGTTGCACCACTGCCTGAGCCGCGTGGAAATCCGCTGCCTGGCCGGCACCAACGTGGCTTGGGATTTTGTCGAATTGCCGTCGCAAGTGATGGAGAACTGGTGCTGGGAGCGCGAAGCGCTGGACTTGTTTGCCAGTCACTACGAGACCGGCGCTCCGATCCCCGAGGACCTGTTCGCGAAGATGAAACGGGCGCGTACCTTCCGTAGCGCCAATGCCCAGATGCGCCAACTCGGTTTCGCCTTCCTCGACCTGAGGCTGCACACGCTCTACTCGCCCTCTTCCGATGGCGACGTGATCGAGTACAGCCGCCGGCTGCTCGGCCCGTTCTCGCCAGCGCCGCTGCCGCCGGAGCATGCGACCGTGGCCAGCTTCACGCACCTATTCGCGAACCCGGTCGGCTACGGAGCAGGCTACTACTCTTATAAGTGGGCGGAGGTGCTCGACGCCGACGCTTTCACCCGCTTCCGGTCCCTGGGCATTCTGAGCGGCGAAGCGGGCCGCGAATTCCGGGAGAAGATCCTGGCCCGGGGCGATAGCGAAGAACCGTCGGTACTTTACCGCGACTTTATGGGGCGGGATCCGGATCCGGAAGCGCTATTGGCGCGCGCCGGGTTGAAATAGGGGTACTAGCCCCCTTCAATGGGGGAGCCGACCGTTGTACTGCCAGTACTACGCGCCCATTGATTTCACGACCAAAGCGCCCCATAGTGGAAAGCACACCTAATCGCCATGCGAGCTGCTATATACAAACGACTGCTTGAGGATGGAGGCCAGGACGTAACGGAGTACACCCTCCTGCTCGCATTTGTGGCACTCGTAAGCGCCGCCCTGTTCCTGAATGGCGCCGGAAGCATTAGTCACATCTGGACCTCGACCACCTCGGTGTTGTCTGTCGGCGGCGGCAGCTAGCGGCAGCCCGCCCGCCTATCCTACAATCGAACAAGAATTCCTCGGGCGCGTAGCTCAGGTGGATAGAGCATCGGCCTTCTAAGCCGAGGGTCGCAGGTTCGAGTCCTGCCGCGCCTACCAACTTCTTAGGTGGATCGTAAGTGCCTCCGTTTTCGTCCGCTTGCTTGGCGGTCACGGTTCGGTGCTGGGTGCGGAGCGCTAACGGAGCGGATCGTGATACCGTATTCGCTGCGGCTCGAGTATGGATTCAGCCACACAATCGAAGTCTCCGCTAGGGTCCGGATGGCGTGAGCTGCTCGCGGTCATCTCGATTTGCGTCGCGATGCTGGGGATGCTGTATCTTCGCAGCTACCGCATCACGCGGACGGACGACGTATTCCGGCAACCGTGGGACCACCACAAGTACATTTACATGGCGCAGCACAATCCCTGGGATTTTCATATCGCTCCATTCTGCTGGCGTCTCCTGAACCCGTTTTTTGCGAGCCTGCTGCCGTTCAACGTGGATACGAGTTTCCTGGTGGTGATGCTGGTCGAGATCCTGCTGACGGCCGTGATGGTCTACTTCATGCTGAAAGCGGCGGGGTTCGGGCAGGTGGCCGCGCTGACGGGGATGTTCCTTTATTGGGGCCTGACGCAAGCCACCAAAGGGCCGCTATTCCTGGTGTGGCTCTCGGACCCGCTTACGCACCTGTTCCTGGTGACGACCATATACCTGATCTTCACCAAGCGTCCGGTTTGGGCGGCGCTGGTGCTGGCAGCAGGCTGTCTATCCAAGGAAGTCCTCCTCATTGGCGCTCCGCTCTATTACCTGCTCACCGCGGAACGCATACTCGACTGGAAGCAGCTCCGGCGCGGGGTTCTGTTCGGGCTGCCGGCGCTGGCCGTGTTCGTGGGCCTGCGCGCGCTGATTCCGGAGAGGGGGTTCGATCCTTCCTACACCAGCACGCTTCCGCACGAAGTGGCCAGCGCGTATTACGGCCACCTGGGCTTTGGCTATTGGCAATCAGCGCGGGAGATCGTGAGTTGGAGGGTCCAGAACTTTACCGGCTGGCACATCCGGATGATGACGGTGGACACGTTCGGCGTGCTGTTGCTGTTTCCGCTCTTCGCAATTCGGAAAAACATCGAGCCGGCGCTACGCTGGGGCCCATTCGTCGCGGCGGTATACGTGGCGACGCTGCTGTTTTCGGGGGGCTACGGAAGACCCCTGGTTATCTGCTTTCCAGCCCTGCTGATCATGGGCCTGAACGGCCTGGAGCGTCTGCGCAGCCTGGGCGGTTCCAGCGCACGCTGGCCGATGGGGTTGGCCATCGCGCTGGCGCTGGTCCCGCTCAACTGGCTGTATCCCAAGCGGGTCGATCCGCTATTCGAGCTGCAGGCGCTGGTTTTCATCCTTTTCATAGCGGCGATGTTACAGGGACGCAGCGCCGGCGGAGCCACAACTGCTGAGGGGCGGCAGCCCATAGCCGGCTAAGCTGCGAACCGGCGGCAAGGCGGTGACGCACCCCCCTTCGAAATTTCCCCGGTCGTTTCAGCAACTTACGCGTTTTACTTGTCCGGACAGTGAGGAACGCCGGCTTAGACTAGGGCCGGGGTGGGATGCGGGAGCGCAGGCGGAAGCCAGCACTTACAGCTTCGTGGAGAGGCCCACAAGGGGGTTACAAGGCATGCGAGAGGTTTTGATCCTGTCAGGGGCGCCGATCAGATGCGCGTACGGACAGAACACCACGGGCCGCGCGGGAGAGCGGGGCGAGGTACGGGTGTACCATGTTCAATGAGGCAGAGGGCATGAGATTCCGTTTCCTGGCCGGCTTGGCCCTGGCTACGCTGGCGGGTGGGCAAGCCTGGTCCCAGATCAGCGGGCTTTCGGTATCCACGACGGCTACCCAGGCCATCCTCAGGTATTCATCTCCGACCGAGCAGGCGTGCAGCCTGAAGGTGGCGGACATGAATCGCCGAATCACGATTGCCAACGCAGCGCAGTCCGGCGGAGTGGTGAGCATCACGACGCAATCGCCGCACGGTTTGAATCCGGGCGCGGTGGTGTACATAGAGGGGGCGGCGGTTGGCGGGTGGAACGGGTGGCAGACGATCAGCGCCGTCCCGGGCACGACCAGTTTCTCTTTCCCAAGCGGGGTAGCGGGCTCCTCGACGACGGGAAATGTGGGGATTTTGCTCGACGATTTGAACCCGAACCTTTTCCCCGGGGCGGACCAGGATTCAAGGCCAGGCAACCTGAACAGCGGACAGTTCCGTGTATTCGTTGTAGGCGCGAGGACAGCGGGCGTAGCGATCGACGGAAACCGCTACACGCGGGCGCTCCAGGTCAACTCCCGCCACCACTACACTCTCACCTGCGGAACGCTGAGTTCGGATGCGGACTTTACGACACAAAACCTGCCGCTCGGGGACACGCACAACGAGGGTCCCTCGGTAGACCGCAGCCAGGCGGGGCAATACGCGTATCCCACGGTGCAATGGACCAACCGGGGGCAGACCCTGATCGATCCGCTAACCGGGGTGCGGTCCGTCCGGGCGACAGGTCCTTTAGGAACGGCTTCCACGGTGCAGAGTTTTCAGACCGCTATCGACAGCGGTGGAGTCTGGCAGAATCCGTCCGGGCCGCTTAGCTCCGGTGGGATGGCCACATTCACGGGCCCTTGCCAGAGTGGGAGTTGCGACTTGCTTCTAAGGGCCGACAGCCTGTCGCTGCCGGGAGGCGCGACTTACACCACCGGCTACGGCGGGGGTTCATCCCTGGATTGGATTACGGTGACGATCTCGAATGCGTCGACCAACAACGCCACCTGCACTGCGCGGTCGACGGCCGTCCGACGCGCCAGACTCCGAACCCAGACGGGGTCCGACTGCAACATCGTCCTATGCCTGACGGTAAATGGAGTTAGTTGCACCAGCGCGGAACGCGAAGTGGGGCTCACCACAAAGCCGGCGAGTTATACGGTGGGGAGTGGGTCGCCGATCGACCTATGGCAGGACTCGGGCGCGCCGGCGATTGCCCGTCCCGACGTTTCCAGCGCCAGTGGGACGGTGAATTATACGGACGCCACGCGACAAGTAACCTGGGTCAGCGGGAACAAGTTCAGCATCAAGTGGACTGCCGGAAGCTGGATCATGGTGGCGGGAGCGGAGTACCAGATCGAGTCCATTCAGAGCGAACTCGCCCTGACGCTGGCTGCGCCGGGTCCGGTAGGAGACCTCAAGCAGGCGCCTTACTCGGCAAACAACTTCGGAGTGCTGATCCGAAAGGCGACGGCGTCCGCGGACCAGATATCGATGGGATTCACGACCTTTCAGTACGGCAGCACCGCTATGCCGGGGTGGCCCTCGCTATCGATACAGTTGTGTTCTCCGACGGCCGTCGCGGCAGGCAGTTTATCCGGATACAACTGTTTCAGCGACCGCGAACTGTATTGGGTATCGGCGGACGGTACGGATGTGCGCGATCTGGGCTATGTGGCGACGTCTGGCCGTCGTGACGCCAGCGGGAACCTGCTGTGGCCGGTTGGTTATGCTTGCGGCGACAGCAGCTATCCACACTTCGATCCGGCCGACGGTGATACCTGGTACTGCATGTTGCCTTACTATTTCTCCACCAATTCCCGGCAGGCGATCGTGAAGGCCCACTACGAGGGCGCCCATGGCGCGTACACGCCGGGAGCGACGATCCCGGACTGTAACGTAAACGGCGGGGCTCAGCCGTGCATCCTATTCACGCCGATGCAGCCGAACCTGGCGGATGCGGCGAGCATTGCGGGCCCAGCCTTCAACCCGGAGTATGTAGCGAGTGGTTATCAGGCCACCTATTTCATGTGGGGTGGCGTTTCACTTGAGGGTGACATACTGGTCTACACCCGTGAGGCCGGGGGCCAGGATACCAAAGGGTGGACCTTCATTTTCAACCTGGGCGACCGGACGCCGACGGGGACCGGGCCGAACAGCATGCGAATCGTGGCTGCCGCTTCCAGTTACCGCCACGTTCCCGATACCTGGTGCTCCATCCATTCGGGTTTTCCACCCGAGGGCGGATGGGAATTTCTGTCCCACAACGACTATTCGACGGTGGGTCCCAGTTACCTCTACACGACTGCGTTGACGAGTCCGCTTCTAAATACCACCACCGGGATCCCAGGCGGACCGGACATCTGTCCCGCGAACGGTTTTGGCGTGACCGGCCAGAACTGCACGGACATCACGACGACTGGGGAGCCGACGCTTGTAGGCAACGGCAGTTATCTTCAGGACGTGCAGGTGGGCGACGTTATTCGAGTCGACACCGAGTATATGAGAGTGCTGGCGAAGACCGATCATTTGCACATGACGGTGCAGCGCGGGTATACGGGGAATCTGGCGTCGCACTCCGGGACCGCACTGTACATGAACTGCGGGCTGGTGAACAAGTTTTGGGGGCCGGGAGGGGCGGGTATATGGGATTTTCGCGACGACCCTTATGGCCTCAACGCGAATGGGACCACGGTCGAGGTGGATTGGAACAACGTAGGCGGACACAATGTGTATGTTCCGGACGGAATCCATGTCAATTCCGTCGGGATGCCGTCCCGAATCGGAGAGGCGGCATGTCCGTCCGCCCTATTGGGAGGCGCCGGCGCCAACTGCTATCAGGTCCGGACGGGGGCGCTGAATGAAATACTGACACAACCGTCTTCGGGCGTGGCGATAGATCCACCCTTCGCAAGCGCGCTGGGAATCGGGACGCCGAACACGGTGGACACTCACCCGGGGCCGTGTCTGGGTAGCTCGTGGTGTTTGGACGGACGCCCGATGAATGGTGGGACGGTCGACGGAGTATCCAGCCTGGCCGGTTCCACCTCTACTCCGTTTGTCAACACGACGGGTCAGCTTTGGACACTCGCCGGGGGGGCGAGCGTGCTGAAGCGCAAGACGCTTACGACGATGGCCTATGTAGGGCGCTCTCCCCTGGTGGACGTGAGCGGCCCGAGCAGCAGCATCCCGAGCGATGTTACGGGCTCGTATCAATACTGCGTCGCACTGGTGGCAGGCGAATGCCGGACGGGTTCGGGGGTGAACGACGTATACGTCAACGCGCCCTTCGTGAGTTACGCCTATTGCTATTATCCGGGGAACGCCATTCAGGGCGATGACACGAACTCGATTTGTATCGGACCTCTGGGGGCTTACACGGGCAATGTGGTTCAGTTTGGATCCCAGCAAGATTCCAAAGGGGCCTTTATCCGACGTCTCGGACCTGCCTACTCACGGTGGAACGAGTACAGCGTGTTCTGGAACATGTCCATGAGTCCGAACGGAGAATTGGGCTTATCGCAGGTCCGGTGGCTGGACGGCATTCGCAGCGAAAATATGGTGACGGTTTTGCCACCTTACCCTCCGAGCGACAGCGTATCGCGAAACACGTTCGTCCCGATCACGGTGGACATCCCTCCGCAAGGAATCGGGAACGAGATTATCGTGGAGTTCGGGTACGGCGAGAACGGGCCCGCCAGCAGTTTCTTCTGCACTTCGAGGCAGGAGGCCTGTGTGGCGACCAGCAATACGATAAACCAAGCGACGCCTTTCTATTTCGCACAATCGGAAACCTATAGCGGTGTTCCTTGCGCATCCGGATGCACGGTCACAATACCGGCGCTTTCGCAGCGAGTCTTGTACTACCGATGGGAGCAACGCGACGCGGCGCCCAATGTGGTCGCTGCCGGCGACACGGACGCGATTGTCACGCCGTAGGGCCAAGCGGGGTAGCGCCGCCGCGCGGCGCACGCCAGAAGCGAACGCAAAGATGCGGCCGAGGGTATCGACGTAGTATGATTTAGTGCAGTGGGTTGCCTGCCGTCTTCGCCGCCGCTCAGCCCAGTTTCTCTCGGGCCTGCCATCGCGAAAGGGCATCCGGAAGAGACCAGCGCAAACCTCGATCTGCTGCGCGCCGTAGCCGTGCTTTGCGTTTATGCGGCACATTTCCTCAGCGCGACAGCGTGGGCGAATTTTGGGAGCCTCGGCCGCTTTGGCGTGATTCTCTTCTTCGTCCACACGAGTTTCGTGCTGATGGCATCGCTCGATCGCATGGCTCGAACTTATGCCGGTCCTCGCCTGTTTTACGCGTTTGCGCTCCGAAGGTTCTTTCGCATTTATCCACTCTGCATCGCAACAGTCCTGGTGGTGTTACTCCTGAAAGCTCCCGCGGAGCCTCTTGGTTCCTATCATTGGATCGGCTGGCGGGACCTGGCATCGAACCTGGCAATTACTCAATCCCTAACCTATAGTCAATTATCGCTTGACGTGCTTTGGAGCCTTCCCCTGGAAGTGCAGATGTACTGCTTACTTCCATTCATGTATCTAGCGATCCGGTGGAGGCGATCCGCAGCGTTCCTATTCGTGGGAATGTCCGTGGCAGCGGCGCTAACGATCCCAAAGGTCATAGGCCGTCTGGTCGTATTCAGCTACGCGCCCTGCTTCAGCGCCGGCGTACTTGGATACGCTCTGGCCAAAACCATGAAGCCGCGTCTTGGGGCTTGGATCTGGCCGTTTGCGCTGTTGACCGCGATTGCCGCGTTCAACCCGATAGATGATATCGATTTGCTTCACAAGCTTCCGCGAGCGTGGATCGTTTCGCTCGCGGTTGGCTGCGCGATCCCGTTCTTTCACGAGGTGACGCTAAAGCCGCTGCGCGTCGGGGCGCACTTGATCGCAAAGTACTCTTATGGGATTTACTTGAGTCACTCGGTGGTACTGTGGCTGGCCTTGAAGCAGATGGCGTCGTTCCCAACCGCTGTGCGGGCGGGCGTTCTTGTTGCGGGAAGCATCGTTCTCCCTCTTGCGATGTATCATCTGATCGAAGCCCCGGCAATTTCTTTCGGTAAGAAGTTCGTCCGCCGCATTCTGGCCCCTGCGCCATAGGGTTCGCCGGCCCGCCGGCCCGCGACGCGGAGTTCCTTTGAGGGAACCGGGGCGGCAGACCAGGGGGGCCGGCGTTCGACGACGGGCAGGGTGCTATACTGCCCGCTGAACGCGTCGACCGGTCTCGGCATTTGACGTGGGGCACGGCGCATTGGCCGCGGCCGTCAGCCGGGTCATCCCTGGCCTCGGATCCCCCCCCCGGGCTTCGGCCTCTTCGCGTAAGTGAGGTTAGTTACTTAGTGGCTCTGACATTCCCCCAGTTTGCCGAACGCCGCCTGTGGTTGGAGCCGCTCGCGTGGTGCTGCCTGGCTCTTGGCGTGGCCCTGGCGCAGATGCCGAGCGGGGGCGCTCCGCACATCTACTCCGACTCATGCCAGTATCTGAGCGCCGCCGGCCATATCCTCTCGACGCATCGGATGGAGACATCGCTGGTGCACTTCGATACCGAGAGATCTCACGGCACAATTCCGGCGCCGCTGACGTGGTTTCCCCCTGGGTACCCCGCGGCGATTGCGCTCGCGAGCCTGGCTGTGGGCGGTCTCGAGAGAGCGGCGCTCGGGATTTCGATGGCGGCGTTCGCGCTTGCCGCCGGCGTCCTCTGGTATTTGATTCTAGCGCTGGGCGCTTCGCGCTGGGCGGCGCGGGCAGCCGTTTTGTGCTGGCTGGCGAACAGCAACGCCCACACCTATTCCGTGGCCGCGATGAGCGAGTCCCTCTTCACGCTGGCCGGCCTTGCCAGCGCTTTGTTTCTGGTGGGTCTGGCGACAAAGAGCGACGGCGTTGGCATTGGGGTCTGCCGGATCGGTTCGGTTGCGCTGGCGGGACTGTCCTATTGGGTCCGGTACGCGGGGATTCTATGGATCGCCGCCTGTTTGGCGATTGTGTGGGTAGACTTATGGCGCAGGAAGAAAGGGGAGCGTTTTTGGGGCACAGCTGTCGCCGCCACGTGCACGGCGGTTGTGTCCATTGCGCCCCTTGCGATCCGGAACGTGATGCTCGTCGGTGACTGGCGAGGCGGGAACAACACGCCGTTCTCGATCTCCGCGGGGAGGCTTGCGATCAACGGCATCAGAGCTTTCATCCACACGGTATTGGGCGACGGCACCGCGCGGCAGCTTACGCTGGCCGCAACGATTGCGTTCGCCGGGATTGTTGGGATCTGCGTCGTTGCACTTTGGCGGGCGCCAAAATCATCGCCCGTGGTTCCCGAAGCCCGACGGCTCGCGGCGGGTTGGCGGGTTCTGCTCTCGGCGTCGTCGATTTACCTGGGCGGCATCGCAGCGATCGCTTTCCGTGCCGTGATTTCTTACGACTCGCGGATGTACCTGCCGGTTCTGCCCGAACTGATCGCGCTGTTCGTGATGGAGGTTGAAGTGGCGATTGGGCGCCAGAGGGGATGGCTCAGGGCGGCCGGTCCGGGGATAGCGGCCTGCCTGCTCCTGGGCTACTGCAGTGCGAACGCGCTCTCTGGCGCGCCGTCTCGCGCCGACGGGTTTCAGAAGACGAAGCAGGCCCTGCTTCAGGCAGATGCAACGGGGCTGAGCGTGGAACGGCGACTTGGACAGGAGCTTGAACCGGGCGAGGCGATCGCCGCCACAAATGGACAGATGGCAGGATATATTCTGAAACGCCGCACGCTGTCGCTGGTGGGGCTCCCCTTTGGCCGGATGCCCTGGAACGAGCATACGCTACGGACGCAGACGAGCCGTTTCGGTACAAGGTACTTACTGGTATTCCGCGATGCCGCGCTCGATCCCGTGGTGGAGCAATCGCAGTTACTCGCCGCGCTGGCCGACGGACGGGCGACGCCTTGGCTGAGACTGGTCTCGGCGACCAGGGACTTATGCTTGTATCGGACGGTCTCCACGCCGGAGACGGGCCAATGAAGGCCACAATCCTCGACCCGGCGGAGGTTCCCTACAGCGCACTGGACGCGTTCGAAGACCGGACAGTGTTCCAGACACGCGAGTGGCTGGCCTTTCTGGAGGACACGCAGGGCGCACGGCCGGTGATCGCCGAGTTGCGCGACGGCGGCGAAGTCTTGGGGTATTACTCGGGGCTGACGTTTCAGCGGTTCGGAGTCCGCATTCTAGGAGGCTCCTTCCCCGGATGGACGACGCCTTACATCGGCTTCAACCTGCGGGAAGGCGCGCCGCGGCGCGAGGCCCTGGCAGCCATCGAGAAGCTGGCGTTCGACGAATTGCGCTGCCTGCACATGGAGATTTCGGATCGCGGCCTGTCGGTGGAGGATGGGAAAGCCCTGGGGTTCGAGATCGGGTCACTGGAATCGTACCAGACCGATCTGAGGCAGACGGAGGAGGAAATCTTCCGGCGCATGACCAGCGCTTGCCGGCGCTGCATCCGGAAAGCCGAGAAGAGCGGGGTTACGGTAGAGGAGACGCGGGACCCGGCGTTTGCCGAGGAGTATTACGACCAACTCCAGGACGTGTTTCGAAAACAGAAACTTGTTCCCACTTACGGGGTGGAGCGGGTAAGAGCGCTTGTCCGCCACTTAGCACCGACGGGACGGCTGCTGCTGATTCGCGCGCTCGACCCGGATGGTAAGTGCATGGGGTCGGGAATCTATCCTGGATTTAACAAAATTGCGCTGTTTTGGGGAAACGCGAGTTACCGCTCGATGCAGATTCTGCGGCCGAACGAGACGCTGCACTGGTATGCGATGCGGTACTGGAAAGCGCGGGGGATCGAGGTCTTCGACTGGGGCGGCGGCGGGACTTACAAAGAAAAGTACGGGCCTACCCCGTCGGCGACGGTGTGGCTCTCGAAATCCAAGTACAGAACATTGGGCAGGCTGCGCAACGCCGCGAAGGCCCTGGTGGCGGCGAGGCAGCGTTTGTTGGGACGGCTGCGCGCGGCACGCGGCGGGCCGGAGAGCGCGCCGGGCGACGCCGAAAACAGCTGATCCGGGGATGGCGGCGCTAACCGTCGCGGTGTTTGAGACGCTCGATCCCAGGGGGCAGGGCGGTGTGGTCATGCGGCGTCCTGGCCGTGCCGCCGCGACCCTTCCGTTCTTCCGAAAAGCCTCCGGTCAAATAGACGGGGCCCTCGGCGAGCGCCTGGTCGAGCTCCTGGCGGCGCTCCGGGGTGAGCGCAGTGGAGTTGTACTCCGTCCATGGGAAAACGCGGCCGCCCTCCATGGCCGCGCGATGCCGGGCCAGGTACTCATCCAGGGTGCAGATGACCCGGGCCGGAACTCCAGCGCAGACGGTATCCGGAGGCAGCGACTTAGACACGACGGAGTTCGCGCCGACGATGGTGCGAGGCCCGATCTCGACTCCCGGCAGGATCACGGTGCGATAACCGAAGTGACAGGACTCGTGAATGGTGACCCGGCCCACGAGGCCAGCATCAAGAAACTCGTCCATTTGGCCGTCGTGGGCCAGGATGGCGCACTGAGGGCCGAAGCCGCACCAATCCCCGATGTGGATCAGGTGGCAGGCGGACATGTCGATCCAGGTAGAGGCCGGCAGGTTGACCCCTTGGCCAAGGTGCATTCCCATGGCCCGGAGCTTGCTCCACCTTCTCCGGAGAAGGCGGCTCCGGAGGCGCGCCTTCAAGGCAGATAGTAAGTTGAGAAGGTGATCTAACATCTATGCGCGATAACCTCTTAGTTTCGCCTTCAGCGACGCCAGGCCGGAGGCACACTGCAGGACGGAGTAAGTGTCGTCCTGAAAACCGAAACGGGGGACGCGGCAGATGTTGGGCGGCTCCCGGTACAGCTGGGGGCGAAAGAAGTCGAAGTGGCCGCTGACGCCGCCGAGGAGGCCGAGCCGATGGACCTGAGCCATCTCGCGGTCGCCGTAATCGCGCCGGCGTCCGTGCGGATAACAGAAAACGGGTACGGGGTCCTGGAGCTCGGCGCGGAGGCGCGCCCAGGACTCCTCGATTTCCGATGCGGATTGCTCAGCGCTGGTGCGGGAAAGGATCGGATGGGTGATGGTGTGCGGGCCGAAGGAGATCCCCTTCTTTTCGAGGCGGCGGGCCTCATCCCAGGTGAGGGGAGCGAATTCCGGCGGAGGAGCCGCAGGTAGCTCGACATCGGCCTCGCGGAGCAGGTCGGCCATACACGCGAGGCGGTCGGACTGGGAAGCGTCCTGACAGAGAAAGCTGAGGGCAGTGCTGTTTTGGCGGCGCGCCTGCGGAGAATCCAGGGTGTAGGGGATCTCGTGGCCGGCGAGGCGCGCGGTCAGTTCTTTTCGGCGGGTCTGGGCGAAGACGTAGTTGATCTGGTCCCACCACAGCCAGATCTTTCCGTCCAGGAAGCCGCTGACGGCGCAAATGGTAGCCGGACAATCGTACTCGACGAAGACCGGAGCGCCGACGCTGGCATGATCGAAGTAGCCGTCGTCGATGGTGAACACGACGGCGCGGTTCAGCGGCTCGCCGTCTCTGAGTTTGCGAAACAGTTCGTGAAGAGAAATGAGGTTGAAGCGGCGCTTTCTCAGCTCGGCCAGGATGGCGCCCACGGCTTCGGGAGAATGTCCCTCGATGGAGAGCTCCGGCACGGCGAAGCGGTGAAGCATGAAGACGGTCGCCGAGGTTCCGGTGAGGCCGGCGAGCATCCGGGAGACGCCGGGGGCTGCCAGGGGAGCAAGCAGGACGCGCTTCCATGACTGCCGGCCAGATGGGGACTGACTCAAGAGCGCTCCTTTGCTATCGCGGCCAAAAGGCAATTCTATCGCAGCGAGCGGGGGGCGGGGATTAGCTGGCGATGTCGGCCGGCTACAGCGCACCTTCACCGGCGATGTCGGCCAGGAGCGCGAGAGCCTTTTCGTCCTGAGGGTCGAGAAGTAAGGCCCGATGAAGATAGTGCCTCGCGAGGTCGAGTTGACCGCGTTTCTTGCACATCCGCCCGAACGCCGTCAATATCACCGTATCGTCTGGGTCCAAGCGTAGCGCTTGCTCGAAGAACGACTGGGCTGCATCGAAGTCCTCAAGCACAAACGCGTGGATGTTCCCCAACGAAGAAAGCGGGGGGATCCATTTCGGCTCAAGCTCGCGCGCGACCTGGAACTCCGCCACCGCCGATTCGACGTTGTTGTCCCACAGATAGGTCCCAAGGTAAATGTGGGCCCAAGCGTCGCCGGGGTTGAGTTCGATGGCCTTTCTCAGGTGGTCTTCGGCTTCTTCATCATGATTCCCGGGCTTGATCAGGGCCCATCCCAGCTCCCTGTGGGCGACGGCGTAGTTAGGGTCGAGTTCCAAGGCCTTCCTGAATAGTGCTTGTGCCTCGGACGGGCGATCCTTGCGGAGGAGGACGCCCAGATTGAAGTACGCTTCCGTGTGGTTGGCGTCGAAACGGATAGCCTGTCTATAGGCCTCCTCCGCTTCCAGGAGCTTGCCCTGCCTGGTCAGCACGAATCCCAGCAAGGTGAAGCTCAACGCAAGTTCTTTTGTCGCGCACGCCTTCTGAAGATAGCCTTCCGCAGCCGTGAAGTCGCGACGATGAATGGCCAGGAGCCCTAATCCAACTAAGGCCGGTGATGAACGACCATCGATTTTGAGTGCGCTTGTGAACGCGCTCTCAGCCTCATCCGTGAGCCTTAGGTCCTTTGCACAACTGGCCAGACGTAAGAATACGTTTCGGGTTGGATGGGAAATGGCGAGTTCCCGCCAAACGGAGAGCGCACGCTCTTCTTGACCGTCGTCCTCGAGTCGCACTGCCTCGGCGAACCGCGCTTGGGCCATTTGTTTTCCCAGCGCCCGCTGGCCGGCTTCGAGCACCTTCAGGATCTCTTCCGTGTCGTACACGCAGCCGGCCCAGGTGCCTCCGCTGACGTTTTGGAGGGCGGCCCAGAGGCGGGTGTCGGTGGGCAGCGCGGGATCGGGGGCGAGGCCGATGGCGGGTGGGCGATCGCGGAGCAACTGCTCGGGGTTGTCCACTCCCACCAGGTTCACGGAGCCTTCGAGGCGAATGCGATCGATCACGATCTCGATGATGTCGCCGTCGCGGAGCTTACCCAACGGGCCGCCGGCCAGGGCCTCGGGGGAAACATGGCCGATGCAGGCGCCGGTCGAGACGCCGCTGAAGCGCGCGTCGGTGATCACGGCCACGTGCTTTCCGAAATCGAGGTGCTTGAGCGCGGAGGTCATCTGGTAGATCTCCTCCATTCCCGCGCCGGCAGGGCCGCGGCCGGCCAGCACCAGGATGTCGCCCGCGCGCACGGTGCCGTTCTTGATCGCCTCCATGGCCGCGGGTTCGCTGGTGAAGACGCGGGCCGTGCCGCGCTTGCGGTAGACACCGTCGGCGTCCACTACCGATGGGTCGATCGAGGTGCTCTTGATCACCGCGCCATCCGGCGCCAGGTTGCCTTTGGGAAATGTCACGGTGGACGTCAGTCCGCGGCGGGCGGCGGTAGAGGGGTCCATGATGACGTCGTCGGGGTCGACGCCTTCGCGCTCTTTCAGCAGGCGGCGCAGGAGGGCGCGGCGTTCCGAGGCTTCC
>DATNLV010000230.1:0-2201 GCA_035602665.1 Bryobacteraceae bacterium
AAGTGAACGGCCAGCAACGGTACCTTAGTCTGGAAACCAACGTTTTTTCAGTGGCGAAACTGCGGCTGGCCGATGCGGAAAGCGAAATGCGGGCCTCCTCCCCTTCCCGGATCCCAGGAGGCCGGAACTCGGAGAACGCCGTAGGGCGCTTCATCGGCGCCTATCTCGAACGCACCAGGCTCGACATATCCCTGGCCCCCAACACCAGGCTTCGCCGGGAAATCACGGTGAAGGCGATCGTGAAGACCTGGGCCGAACTTCCCGGCCGGGACGCGGGAAAGGTCACGCCCGCCGACTGCCTGTCATGGGCGGCGAGGGCGTTCACGGAGGGCACCGGCTTCGTGGCCCCGAACGCCAGGACGATACGCAGGGGAATGTCCGTCTCGGCGTACAACAAGTGCGTGGACGTCCTCCGGGCTATCTTCGAAATCGCGCGCGAGGAGGGCGCGGTCTACAAGAACCCGGCTGCGTCCCTTTCCAAGCGCGCGCCGAGGCGGAAGCGCCTGGACCTCCCCTCCTCCGCGCAGTTCGAGGCCCTCGTCGGGACCGTCGCGGCGACCAGGGCCAGGCGGTCGAGGGACTGCGCCGACATGGTGCGATTCCTGGCCTTTTCCGGGGCGCGGCTCAGGGAGGCCACGGCAATACGCTGGGGCGACTTTGATTTTGCCAGGAAGCGCCTCAAGATCGCGGGCACAAAGTCGGATTCCAGCGACCGCATCATTCCCATCTTCCCGCCGCTGGCGGCCCTGGTCGCCGAAATGCAGGCCCGGCGGGGGGCCGAGCCCGCCGAGTCACGGGTCCTGCGCGTCCAGGAATGCCTGGGCGTCCTCAAATCCGCCTGCCGCAGGGTTGGTGTTAAGGCGCTCACCCACCACGACCTCCGGCACCTCTTCGCCACCAGCTGCATCGAGTCAGGCGTGGATGTCCCCACCGTTTCGCGGTGGCTGGGGCACTCCGACGGGGGCGCTCTGGCGATGAAGACCTACGGCCACCTGCGGCAGGAACACAGCGACACCCAGGCAGCGAAGGTCCGGATCTAGTGGGATTCTGAGGCAACAAAGGGAACAACTAAGTCTCGAAATTAATTTGCATCTTGAAGTGTTATACGCTTCTAATTGCAAATTATATTATGGGAACGATTGGCCGAATTCCTCGTCAACCGGGTGCTGCGATGACATTTATAGAAACAAAGCTTTCGGCAGGCCGGGTCGCCTTTTCATTGGACAATTTAACGGCTGAAACCGGGCTGTCGCCGATAGCCGCAAAGAATCAATTACTGAGGCTGGGAGACTTGGTTGCCCGGGTCTCGCGACCGCAGTCTTTCTTCCTTATTGTCACCCCGGAGCACCGCGCGTTCGGCGCTCCCCCGGTTGCGTGGTGGCTTGACGACTATCTTGGCTGGCTCAGGCATCCCTACTACCTGGCGCTGCAATCGGCGGCCGGCGCATACGGCTCCGAACCACAGGCTATACAGGTTGCCCAGGTGATGACGGACAAACCTCGGCGCGAGATTGGGGTGGGCCGCCTTCGGATCCGCTTCTTCGTCAAGCGAGGCATCGAAAGGACGCCGACCAGGCCGCTGTCAGGCGCCTTTGCCCCGCTGCGAGTCTCCACTCCCGAGGCGACGGTGTTCGACTTGATACGTTATGCTCCGCGAATAGGAGGGATTGGGAGCGCGATCGAGACGCTCACCCCGCTATTGCCGCTGGTTCGGGTTGGCGAATTCGATCGGGTGCTGAGAGCCGAAGACGAGCCCGCAATCGCACAAAGGCTGGGCTACATCTTCGAGAAGGCCGGCGAAGCACGACTGGCGGAAGTAATCCGCCGATGGCTGCCGTCGCGGTTGGCCTTGGTTCCCCTCGCCTCGTCGAGGACCAATCCAACGACTTCGCATGAGGCCCCGAATTGGAGGGTCCTCGACAACTCGGGCGAATTTGGGACATGACTCCGCTTACCCGCCGGGACGTCTTTGCACACCAAGAGGTAGCACCATGGCCGAGCCAGCGGCAGGTGGAGCAGGACCTTCTTCTGTGCAGGGCGATGGCTGCGTTGTTCAACGACGCCTTCCTGCAGGCCCAGATTGCGATGCGCGGCGGTACGCTGCTGCACAAGATCCATCTCGGGCCAGCCGCGCGTTACAGCGAGGACATCGACCTGGTCGCGTACGGCAGCCGACCCGAGGAGCACATTCGCAGGGCCCT
>DATNLV010000259.1:0-2024 GCA_035602665.1 Bryobacteraceae bacterium
ATTTCACAAGCTGCTCCACGCCGCCGGCAAATCCACGGGCCTTCCTGTGTTGTACAACACCAGCTTCAATCTCTTCGGCGATCCGCTGGTGTGCACGCCGCGCGATGCGGTGCGGAGCTTCTACTCGTCGGGGATCGACGCGATGTTTGTGGGGAATTTCTTCTTGCAGAAGTGAATGTAGCTCTCAGCTATCAGCTGTCAGCTATCAGCTCAGACGGCTGGTCACGGTCCGCCGATTCGTTGCTGACGGTTGACGGCCGACGGCTATAATTCGAATTATGCAGACTAGCGGGAACACAATTCTGATCACGGGCGGCGGTTCGGGCATTGGCCGTGGCCTTGCGGAAGCCTTTCACGCGCTGGGAAACGAGGTCATCATCGCCGGGCGGCGCAAGCAGGCGCTCGATGCGACCACCGCGGCGAACCCGGGCATGGCGGCGCTGACGCTCGACATCGAGGACGGGGCGAAGACGCGCGCGTTCGCGGCGGAGGTGACGGCGCGGTACCCGGCGCTGAACGTCCTGGTCAACAATGCCGGCATCATGCGGGTGGAGAGGCTCAAGGCCGAGGAGGTGGATGCCGCCACCGCGGAGGCGACGATCGCCACCAATCTGCTGGGGCCGATCCGTCTCACCGCGGCGCTCCTGCCGCTGCTGCGGAAGCAACCGCGGTCGGCCATCATGAACGTTTCCTCCGGGCTGGCGTTCGTGCCGTGGGCCTCGACGCCCACCTATTGCGCCACTAAGGCAGCCTTGCACTCCTACACACAGTCGCTACGCTGGCAACTGCGGGGGTCGACAATTCAGGTTCTCGAACTCATCCCTCCGTATGTCGCCACGGACCTGATGAGCGGCGGCGCCGACCCGCGCGCGATGCCGCTGGACAGGTTCATTGCCGAGGTGATGGAGATCCTGAAGACGCAGCCGGCGGCGGCCGAGATCGCGGTGGAGAGCGTAAAGCCGTTGCGATCGGCGGCCGAGAGCGGCCGGTACGACACCGTCTTCCAGCGCCTTAACGAGGCGATGGGGGAGGGGCCGCACTAGGGGGCGTCGCAAATCCCGAGCAGGTTGACTGACGGAGACCGATGGTGGGACAGGCACGAATTTCGCAAATGCGGCGAAATTCGAGCCAGTCCCGGGTTCGCGAGCCCCGTGCCTCGACAGGAGTGTCGAGGCGGCAGGCAGGAGTGCCTGCGCCACTGTTCAGGCGCGGATTTTGACCAGTTCCTGGGCCTGGTTGTGCTGAGCCGACTGAGAGGCGATTCTTCCCAGGTCGGTGATCGTTGCGGCCACCGAGGAGATGCCTTGCGCCTGTTCGGAAGAGGCAAGCGCGATCTGCTCGATCACCTCGGTTACCTGCCGGGACTCCAGGTCCATTGTGGACAGGGTGGCGGTGACGTGCTCGGCCAGTGAGCCTCCACGCGACACGGCTTCGTGCGACCGCTCGATCAGCTCGGCGGCGCGCTTGGCGGCGTCGGCCGAGCGGGCGGCGAGGTTGCGGACCTCGTCGGCGACGACGGCGAAGCCGGTGCCGGCCTGTCCGGCCCGCGCCGCTTCAACGGCGGCGTTCAAGGCCAGGATATTGGTCTGAAACGCAATCTCGTCGATAGCGCGATTGATCTTGGTGATCTCCTTGCTGGTCTGGGTGATGGCGCTCATGGCCTCGGCCAGCCGGCCGATTTCCTCGACACCGCTGTGAATCCGCTCGCGGCTCTGGGCCGCCAGCCGCCGCGCTTCCTGGGCGCTGGCCGCGGTGGTGCGGGTCTGAGAGTCGATGGCGGAGGTAGTGCCGGTCATCTCTTCGAGCGAAGCGGCCAGGCGGGAGTGCAGGTCGCCGAGCTGGGACTGAGCCTGGACGTCCGTGACGATCTCCACATGACCGATGCGGGCGCCGGCGCGATCCGCGATATACGACGTATCCACCTGCATGGCGTGGTGGGTGCCGTCTCCCATGTCCTGCTGATAATAGGTTCGGGGGCAGCCGCGGCGGAGGCTGTCAATGCCGCATTTGTCGGTGTTACAGAT
>DATNLV010000266.1:0-2129 GCA_035602665.1 Bryobacteraceae bacterium
CCATCGCGCGCCTGTTCCCGCAGGATCTGCGCGGCGCCATGGTGAGCTTCGAAATCAAGGGCGCGGAACGCGAGGGAATCTTCCGATTCATGGACCGGCTGAAGCTGATCGTGCGGGGCACTTCGCTCGGGGATGTGCACAGCATCATGCTGTATCCTTCTATGAGTTCGCACCGCGACGTGTCGCCCGCCGAGCGGCGCCGCGTGGGGATTCGCGACAATTTGGTGCGGCTGTCGGTGGGGATTGAGGCCAGCGAAGACGTACTGGCGGATCTGGAACAGGCTCTGAGATAACGCACGGCGGGTCTGGAGACCCGCTGCAGGCGTGGACGCCTGCCCCACTAACCATGCCCAACAAATTGTAGAATCGGGAGTTGCCCGAAGCTCTGGTCACTATCGCGATCCCGACACTGACCGCATCCCCGGTCCTCCGCGAATGCCTTTTCGCTTTGGAACGCCAGACCTGCCGCAACTTCGAGGCGGTCATCATCGACAACAGCGGCAAGGGGCTGGTGCGGGAGATGGCTGCGACCTGGAGCGGCGTCACCGTGATCGAGAACGACCAGAACAAAGGCTTCGGGCCGGCGGTGAACCAGGCGTTTCGGAGAACGAAGTCGGCCTACTGCGTCACGCTGAATGACGACGCCATTCCGGACCCCGGCTGGCTGGAGGCCTTGCTCCAGGCTATGGAATCCCGTCCCGACGCGGGCATGTGCGCTTCCGCGATCCGTCTCCCGGGCGGCACGCAGTTGGACTCGGCGGGAATGCTGATCTCGGGCGACGGCACCAGCAAGCAGCGCGGAAACCAGCAGCCGCCCGAGGCGTTCGCCAAGCCCGAAGAGGTACTCTGCCCCAGCGGATGCGCCGGCCTTTACCGGCGCGAAATGCTCGAGCGGATCGGCATGTTCGACGAGAGCTTTTTCCTGTATTGCGAGGACACCGACCTCGGCCTGCGCGGGCGTTGGGCGGGCTGGACCTGCCTGTACGCTCCGGATGCCGGCGTCGAACACCGCTACTCCCAGACGGCGGGCGCGGACTCGTGGGTCAAAGCCTACTACGTCGAGCGGAACCGCCTGTTCGTGCTGCTCAAGAACTTCCCGGTCCGGCTGCTGGCCCGCGTGCCGGCCGCTTCCTGCTCCCGCTACTTCTGGCACCTGGTATCGGCGCTCACCGGCCGCGGCAGCGCGGCGCGATTCCGCGAGCAGAGCTCAAACCCGGCGCAACTGTTCTATATTGTGGTCCGCGCCCATTTTGTGATGCTGAAACACGGCCCACGCCTGCTGCGGCAACGCTGGGCGATTCGCCGGCAGGCGCGCATCGGCTCACGGGAGTTCGAGCAGCTCGTCGCCAAGTATTACATCAGCCCGCGCGAGGTGGCGGCGCTGTGATGGACTCGCTGCTCATCCTGGTGCCCGCGTTCAACGAAGCGGCGGCGATCGGCCGGGTGGTCCAGGAAATTCACGACGTGGTGCCGGGCGTCCCGGTGGTGGTCGTGGACGACTGTTCGAAGGATGCCACGGCCCAGATCGCCCGTGAGGCGGGCGCGCGCGTGCTCCGGCTGCCGTTCCACCTGGGCCTGGGAGGAGCGGTGCAAGCCGGCTACCGGCTGGCCTATGAGCTAGGTTATGAGTTCGTGATCCGCGTGGATGGCGACGGCCAGCACGACCCCGCGTACATCGCCAAGGTCTACGAAGCGCTGCGGACCAACGCCTGCGAGATGGTGATCGGGTCCCGGTTCGAAGACCGGGTGGTGAACCATTCCAGCTTCCTGCGAGGCCTGGGCATCCGCTTTTTCCGGCTGGTGCTGCGGCCGATCCTGGGCAAGCCGGTGCACGATCCCACCTCCGGCTTCGTGGGCGTGAACCGCGCGGCGCTCCAGGTGTTCAGCAGCAGTTTTCCGCTCGAATACCCCGAGATCGAGACCCTGGTGGTCTTGCAGCGCAAGCGTTTCCGGTTCGTCGAGATTCCCTGCCGCATGCGCGAGAGGATGGGCGGCCGGAGCTCGATCACCGCGGTCAAGTCGCTCTACTACATCTTTCACGTCCTGATGGGAGTGTTTGTGAACGTGCTGAAATACGAGGGGAGGCGGAAGCGGAAGTAGGAAGGGCTTGTGGCTAGTGGCTTGTGGCC
>DATNLV010000293.1:0-7801 GCA_035602665.1 Bryobacteraceae bacterium
GGACGCCGGTGAGGCCATAGTTGCCCACGACACCGTAGGCGGGGCCAATGCTGGTGCCGCCGATGTAGCCCTCTTCGTTATTGCTGTTGTAAGCTCCCGTGGCACCAAGGTAGGGGCGTATGGGAGGGAGATCGTTCCCGCGAAGCACACTGGGATTGTCACCGCGGCTCAAAATAGAAGGGCCGCCATAGGGCTGGGGCGAGGCCTGATCCTGGGGGGCCGTGGCTTGACCCTGGGGGGCCGTGGCTTGATCCTGAGGGGCCGTGGCCGGAGCGTCCTGGGCGAACGCCGGGGCGCCCATAAGGAAAATCATGGCAACGACTGCAAGCTTCACGCTACCGTCCTTCCGCACCGCACGAGTCTCAACCGCAAGCCCAACGGCGGAAAGCTACGACAGAGCGAGCCACCATCGGGCATCCGGGTCATTGTATCATTCCGTCTAATGAGATTTCACACAGAATACCTGACTTTCCACACGCAGAAGCAGCGCGAGTACATCAACATCACCCCGCGGGTGGAGAGCGCGCTGGCCAAGAGCGGCATCCGGGACGGCATGATTCTGGTGTCGGCCATGCACATCACCGCGGGGGTGTGGGTGAACGATGCCGAGGACGGCCTGCTGGCGGATATCGACGAATGGCTCGAAAAACTGGCGCCTTTCCGGCGCGACTACCAGCATCACCGGACCGGGGAGACCAACGGCGACTCGCACCTGAAGAGCCTGCTGGTGCACCACGAGGTGATTGTTCCGGTGACGGCCGGGCGGCTCGACTTCGGCCCGTGGCAGCAGGTCTATTACGCGGAGTTCGACGGGCGGCGTCCGAAGCGCGTGATCGTGAAGGTCATGGGGGAGTGAGGGGGACGAAAGGAAACCGGCGGCGGAAGCATAACGTCTGAGAGGCAAGCTCATGAACAGAATCCTGTTGTTCGCCACGATGTTCGCGGCCGGCGCGCTCGCGGCCGAATTGCCGGTTCGGGAAGTGACCCTGTACAAGAACGGCATCGGGTATTTCGTTCGCAGCGGCGAGGTCAAGGCCGGGGAGACAGCGCGGCTGGAGTTCAGAGCCGGCGAGATGAACGACGTGCTGAAGTCGCTGGTGATCTTCGAGGACGGCGGCGGAAAGATCTCCGGTCTGCGCTACGACGCGAGCGAGCCGCTGGCGATGAAGCTGGCGGACATCCCGTTCCTGCTGGGCGACCACCAGCCGCTGAGCGCGCTGCTCGATCAGGTGAAGGGCTCGCGTGTGGAGCTGAAGACCGGACCGGAGACGGTGGCCGGTTCCGTGGTGGGCGCGCGGGAGATCGCGGCCGCCGAGAGCCAGCAGCAACGCCAGGAGGTGACGCTGCTGCTCGATTCGGGCGAGTTGCGGACGGTGGACCTGGGCGGCGTCACGGCGATGCGGTTCAGCGACCCGGTGTTGCAAGGCCAGCTCGTGACGTATCTGGCACGGGTGGCGGCGGGGCGGTCGAAGGAGAAGCGCGCGGTGACCGTGGATTCCACGAGCGACCGGGCACGGCGGCTGACGGCGAGCTACGTGGTTCCGGCGCCGGTGTGGAAGTCGAGCTACCGGCTGGCGTTCACGGATGCGGCCGAGCCGATGCTCGAGGGCTGGGCGATTGTGGACAACACGACGGGCGAGGACTGGACGAAGGTGCGGCTGGCGCTGGTATCGGGGCGGCCGGTTTCGTTCATCACCAATCTGTTTGAGCCGCGGATGGTGGCGCGGCAGACGGCCGAGCTGCCGGAGGAGGAGGCGGAGGCTCCGGAGGTGTACGGCGGGGTGGTTGCTGCACCAGCGGCGCCGCACGAGTTCAGCCGGCTGGAGCGCCGCGACGCGTTGATGACGGCGTCCCCGGCAAAGGCGCTAGCTGGGCTGATGATGTCAAAGCAGGAGGTTAACACCGAAACCGCAAGCACCGTTGTGGCGTTGACCGAAGGCGTCGAGCGCGGCGAGCTGTTCGAGTATCGCTTCGACGCGCCGGTTACCGTGCGCAACGGCGAATCGGCCATGCTGCCGTTCCTGCAACAGAAGATCACGGCGCGCAAGCTGCTGGTCTTCAGCACGGCCGCCTCCGAGTTTCCGCGCAACGCCGTCGAGCTTAACAACGACACCGGCAAGACACTCGACGGCGGGCCGATCACCGTGTTCGACGGCAACACGTACGGCGGGGAGGCGCTGATGGAGACGGTGAAGGCCGGCGACAAGCGGCTGGTTTCTTACGCCGTCGATTTGGGCACGCGCGTCACGACGGAACTCGATTCCAGCGAAGACCTGGTTCGCGAGATCCACGTGCGGCGTGGTGTGCTGACCGTGCGCACGGCGATGCGCGAGACAAAGACGTACACCATCCGCAACGTGGACGCGAAGCCGAAGACGCTGATCATCGAGCACGCCATACGGCCGGAGTACCGGCTGATCGTGGGCAAGCCGGCAGAGACGACGGCGTCCGCCTACCGCTTCGAGGTGAAGCTCGCGCCACAGGGAACGGCCAAGCTGCCGGTCACCGAGGAGCAGTTGGACAGCGAAACGACAGAGCTGACCAACGCTTCGCCCGACTTCCTGCTGGCCTATGTGCAGAACAAGGATCTCGACAAGGCCGGGCGCGCCGGGCTCGAACGCATCGCGGCCCAGAAACTGCTGATCTCCGAGAACGACGCCTTCATCGAGCGCGGGAACCAGGAGATCAACGAGCTGGTGCGGGACCAGGACCGCGTCCGGCAGAACATCACGAGCCTGAACCGGGTGAGCGGGCAGCAGGAAGCGGTGCAGAACTACGCGCGGCAGCTGGTGGCGCAGGACGGGAAACTGGCCTCTCTGCGCGAGCAGCAGGCGGGGCTCAAGGACAAGAAGACGGCGCTTCAAGCCGCGCTGAACCAGATGATCGAGGCGATGGAGTTCTAACCATGAAAATCATTCTGTGCGCCACGATACTTGCGGCCGGCACGCTCGCGGCCGAGTTGCCGGTTCGGGAAGTGATCCTGTACAAGAACGGGATCGGGTACTTCGTGCGGAGCGGCGAGGTCAAGGCCGGGGAGGCAGCGCGCCTCGAGTTCAAGACCGGCGAGATGAACGATGTGCTGAAGTCGCTGGTGATCTTCGAGGACGGCGGCGGGAAGATTTCCGGCTTGCGCTACGACGCGAGCGAGCCGCTGGCGACGAAGCTGGCCGAGTTCCCGTTCCAGCTTGGCGACCACCAGGCGTTGAGCGCTCTGCTCGATCAGGTGAAGGGCGCGCGCGTGGAGCTGAAGACCGGTCCGGAAACGGTGGCCGGTTCCGTGGTGGGCGCACGCGAGATCGCGGCCGGTGAGAAGCAGCCGCACCGCGAGGAGGTGAACCTGCTGCTCGATTCGGGCGAGCTGCGGACGGTGGATCTGGGGGGCGTCACGGCCATGCGTTTCAGCGACCCGGTGTTGCAGGGACAGCTGGTGAAGTATCTGGCGCGCGTGGCGGCGGGGCGATCGAAGGAGAAGCGCGGCGTGACCGTGGATTCCACGAGCGACCGGGCGCGGCGGTTGACGGCGAGCTACGTGGTCCCGGCGCCGGTGTGGAAGTCGAGCTACCGGCTGGCGTTCACGGACGCGGCTGAGCCGACGCTCGAAGGCTGGGCGATTGTGGACAACACGACCGGGGAGGACTGGACGAAGGTGCGGCTGGCGCTGGTGTCGGGGCGGCCGGTGTCGTTCATCACCAATCTGTACGAGCCGCGGATGGTGGCGCGGCAGAACGCCGAACTGCCGGAGGAGGAGGCGGAAGCGCCGGAGTTGTACAGCGGGGCGGTCGCTGGCGGGGTCCCGGGCGGCACACCTGGCGGCGTGGTTGGCGGGATCCTTCCGCCCAGCGGCGGCGTGGGGGGCGGGACCTACGATGCTAATAGGCTGGCGGCTCGGAAGACGATGGCGAAGCTCGAGGTCGACCAGAAGAAGTGGCAGAACGAGACCGTCGCCTACATATCAACGCCTGAGGTCCAGGCCGCCGAGCGTGGCGAGCTGTTCGAGTACCGCTTCGACAATCCTATTTCGGTGCGCGACGGCGAATCGGCTATGCTGCCTTTCCTGCAGCAAAAGGTCACGGCGCGCAAGCTGCTCATCTTCAGCACCGCCGCGAGCGAGTTCCCTCGCAACGCCACGGAGATCACCAACAACACCGGCAAGACTCTCGACGGCGGCCCGATCACGGTGTTCGACGGCAACACCTATGCGGGCGAAGCGCTCATGGAGACGGTGAAGGCCGGCGACAAGCGGCTGGTCAGCTACGCCGTCGATCTGGGCACGCGCGTGGCGACGAAGCTCGATTCGTCGAGCGACGTGGTTCGCGAAATCCACGTACGCCGCGGCGTGCTCACGGTACGGACGGCCCAGCGGGAAACCAAGACCTACACCGTCCACAACGTCGACGCGAAGGCGAAGACGCTGATCGTCGAGCATTCCATACGGCAGGGCTACCGCGTGGTGAAGCCGGAGCCCTCGGAGACGACGGCGTCCGCCTACCGGTTCGAGGTCAAGCTCGCGGCGCAGGCGACCGCGGCGCTGCCGGTGACCGAGGAGCGGCTGATGGATCAGAGCGTCACGCTCGCCAATACGTCGTCCGATTTTCTGGGGACGTATATACAGAACAAGGATCTGAACGAGGCGGCGCGCAAGCAGCTCGAGCGCATCGCGGGCCAGAAGCGGCTGATCGCGGAGAACGACGGCGCGATCCAGCGGGGAGACCAGGACATCAACTCGCTGGTGCAGGACCAGGACCGCCTGCGGCAGAACATTTCCACCCTCAACCAGGTGAGCGGGCAGCAGGAGCAGGTGCAGACTTACGCGCGGCGGCTGTCGGATCAGGAGGCGCAGCTGGCCACGCTGCGCGACCACCAGAAGGAGCTGAAGGACCGCAAGACCGCGCTCCAGGGGGAGCTGAACAAAACGATCGAGGCGCTGGAGTTCTAGACTAAGAGCGATGGACCTGGCGCTGATCGGATTCGGCAACGTGGGGCGGGCGTTTGCGCGGCTGCTCGAGAAGAAGCGCGCTTCCTTTCCCTTCCGGATCGTCGGGATTCACACGGCGCGGCACGGGACCGCGCTGAACGCCAAGGGCCTTCCCTGCGAGCCGCAGTTCGGGCCGGCGGCGGCGTCGATCGAAAGCTTCCTCGATGCGGCGAAGGCGGAAGTCGCCATCGAGGTTACGCCGCTGAACCCGCTGACGGGCGAGCCGGCGATTGGACACATACGGGCCGCGTTCGCGCGGCGGATGCACGTGGTCACGGCCAATAAAGGTCCGCTGGCGCATGCCTACGCCGAACTGGTGGAAGAGGCGCGCGCGGCCGGGGTGCACTTCCGGTTCGAATCGACGGTGATGGACGGGGCGCCGGTGTTCAGCATGGTTCGCGACCATTTGCCGGGGGTCCAGGTGCTGGGGTTCACGGGGGTGCTGAACTCCACCAGCAAGATCGTGGTGGAGGCTCTGGGCGAGGGCATGTCGATGGAGGAGGGGATCGAGGTGGCGCGGCGGCTGGGGGTCACGGAGACGGACCCTTCCTACGATTTGGATGGGTGGGATTCGGCGGCCAAGACGGCGGCGCTGGCGAACGTCCTGATGGACGCGCGGACCACGCCGCAGAACATCAGTCCGCGGGGCGTGGGGCGGCTCACTCCGGCGCGGGTGCAGGCACTCGACGCGCGGGGAAAGACGGTGCGGATCGTCAGCAGGGCGCGGCGGACGCGGGATGGGATTCGGATGCTGGTGCGGGCGGAGGTGCTCGATAAAACCGATCTGCTGGCGGCGGTGGCGGGGACTTCGAACCTCATTTTGCTGGATACGGATTTGATGGGGACGGTGGGGACGGTTTCGATTCGGCCTACCGTGGAGCAGACGGCTTATGGGCTGTTCAGCGACCTCGTAGACGTGGCGAGGCAGGCTTGACGGCTCACGGAGGCGGGTCTGGAGACCCGCTGCAGGACTGGAGTCCTGCCCCACTAGCCTAGGGCTTCACGGTCAGCATCAGCACGGCGCGGGACCCGACGGGGGCCGAGAACTGCGCCTTAAACTTCCCTAGATCTTTGTGGGCCCAGAGGTCGCGGACCTTTGCATCGAGGTGGGCGGGGTAGCCTAGCTCTTCCCAGGTCACGGTGATCGTTTGGTCCGCGGCTCCGCGATTGAGGAGAACAACCGCGCGGCTGCCGTCCTGGAGCTGCTTGACCCAGACGTCGCCGTCGTCGCCGTTGCGGACGCGGCGTCCTTCGAGGCCGAGCGCGTCCTGATCGATGGCGATGACTTCTTTGTTGGTCAGGATGTCGTGGATCGCGGGCGTCATGGCGTCGAGATCGTTGCCGGCCATGAGAGGCGCCGCCAGGATGGCCCACAGGCTGAAGTGCGACCGATACTCCGTCTCGGTCATGCCGCCGTTGCCGACCTCTAACATGTCGGGATCGTTCCAGTGGCCGGGTCCGGCATAGGTGCCGATGGTGACCTGGAGGTCGACGATATCCATCACGCCCAGGCCGTACTCCTTGCCCTTGCCGGCCCACATGTCCTGGATGTCGCCGGTGGTGCGCCACAGGTTGCCCACCTCGCCGGCCCAGAGCCAGGGCTTGGAGCTGCCCCACTCACAGAGGCTGAAGACGATGGGGCGGCCCGAGGCCTTCAACGCATCGGCCATCAGCGCGTAGGACGACGGAGCGTCCTGGGTGCTATGGCTGCACCAATCGAACTTCAGGTAATCGACGCCCCAGGCGGCGTATTGGCGGGCGTCCTGAAACTCGTAGCCGCGGGTGCCGGGACGGCCCTGGCAGGTCTTCGTGCCGGCGTCGGAGTAGATGCCGAACTTCAGGCCGAGCGAATGGACGTAGTCGGCCAGCGCCTTGATGCCGCCCGGGAAGCGCTGGGCGTCGGGGACGATGTTGCCCTGGGCGTCGCGCGAGACCTGCCAGCAGTCGTCGATGACGATGAACTCGTAGCCGGCGTCCTTCATTCCGGTTTTCACCATCGCGTTCGCGGCGCGCTTGATGAGGTCTTCGCTGACGTTGCAGGCGAACTTGTTCCAGCTGTTCCAGCCCATGGGCGGGGTCGGGGCGAGGCCGTTGGGTGTGGGCGGAGCGGCAGTGAGAAGAGCCGCGGCCAGGATCGTCAGGGATGCGGCGCGGGTTGTGCGTTGGAGGGTCATGATCGGTCTCAGGATACCCTATCGTTCGCCGAGCTGGAAGTTGACGAAGACCCGCGTCATGGCCTCGACAGGCTTCCCGTTGACCGTCATGGGGCGGTAGCGCCATTTTTGAACGGCGGCGAGCGCGGCGTCGCGAAGTTCCACCGGGCCCGACGTGACCTCCGCATGGACCACGCTGCCGTTCTTCCCCACGACGGCTTTAAGCTCCACCACGCCGGCGATGCCCCTCTGCTTCGCGGAGACCGGATACGCGGGTCCCGGCTGGTAGAGCACCTGGAGTGGCGTGACGTTGCCGACAATTCGAATGGTCTTTGGCGGTTCCCCAGGCAGCGGTACCAGGTCCGGATCGAGCTTGTGAGCACGTGCGACGAGCGATGCCTGATATTCGTCGTAGTCCCAATCGATCTTATGGCTGGAATAGAGAACGTGGCCCTTCTGCTCGATGAACCGCGCTGTCACGGCCAGAAGCTCCGGATCGTTGGTAGCCGCCAGGAGAGAGCGGGCCTTCTGGGCGAAGGCCGAGTTGCTCCGGGTCTCCTCCGCCACCATCGGGTCGCTGGTCTTGCAGTCCTCGGCCGCGACGCCGAGGATCCACTCCGCGTAGAGCCAGGCCAGACCCTTCGCGTCCCCCGCTGCACGATACAGCCGTTCC
>DATNLV010000365.1:0-11759 GCA_035602665.1 Bryobacteraceae bacterium
GCCACCGATCCCGGGAACGCGCCCTCCAGATCCTGTTTGAACTGGATATGAGCCACCAGCCCGTCGACGCCGCCATCGCCTCCTACTACGACGGCCTCTACTCCGAGGAGCACGACGAGCGTCCCGAGCCCGACGCCTTCATGGAAGAGCTCATCCGCGGCACCGTCGAGCGCACCACCGAGATCGACCGCCGCATCGTACAGCGCTCCGAGCACTGGCGCATGGAACGCATGGCGGTGGTGGACCGCAACGTCCTGCGCCTGGCCATTTATGAAATGACCGCCGGCCTGTCGCCCGCGCCGGTGGTCATCAACGAGGCCATCGAACTGGCGCGCCGCTTCTCGGGTGACGAGTCCGTCGCCTTCGTCAATGGCGTGCTGGACGCGATTCACCGCGAGGGGCCGGGAGAACAGGCGGATCCGGCGACATGATCCGTATCGCCCTGCTCGTGGCGGCCGGCCTCGCTTTGACCGGTTGCTCCAAGCCCCAGCTCAACCAGGAGACTGCGGCCCGCGTCATCCGCGAGAGCGCGCATTTTCGAGAGCCTGGTTTCGTCGGCGTGGATCATCAGGACGCGCCCTCCGACTGCAAGGCGAAGATCGCGGAAGACGCGGACTGGAGGACCCTCGCCAGGATCGGCTGGCTGCAGGTGCACGACGAGGAGGACTTCGAACGCGCCAGCGAGGGCCAGGCGGCCGTCAAGTGCGTGGGCACCTTGAGCGGCGACGGGCTGCGCGCCGGCGCTGCCCTCAACACCAGCATCTACGAACAATGGCGCATTCCCGCCGCGGCCCGCGAATTGGTGGCGATCCAATCCATCACTTACGTAGGGGATGGCCTGGCTACCGTTCGCTTCACAACCCGCTGGCGGCTCAACGCTTTTGGCGGCCAGATCCTCCAGGTCGGACACGAATCCGCCGGCGCCGCCGTCGTCCGCCACCTGGACGGCTCCTGGCAGCTCGCCGACTTCACCTCCCTCCCCGACCTTTCGCCTGTGCGGCTGCCGTAGCGTGGGGCAGACCCGCTGCAAGGCGTGGACGCCTGCCCCGCAGCCAGCCCCACTGAGCCCGTCAAAACGACCGTACAACCATGGAAGCAGGCCTTTTGATTGCCATTCGATGTGCCGATACCCTCCTTTCCCCTATAATCCCATTTGGTCGTTTCCGGTCCGTTCATCCTGGAGGAATCTTAACTTGAGCACCCAGACGTTCTCGCCCACCACTTCGAAAGGCTTCAAGGTCGTTCAACCTGAGACCACTTTCAGCGGTTCCCCCATCGACCCCGTGCAACGCGGACTGCCCAAAATCACCCAGTCGCTGTGCCCCGAGTGCATCCGCGTGATCGAAGCGCGCGTGTTCGACGACAACGGCCGGGTCATGATGGAGAAGACCTGCCCGCAGCACGGCTTCTTCCGGGATTGCGTGTCCTCCGACACCCGCCTCTACCTCAAGATGGAGAACTGGAGCTTCGGCGACAACCAGGGCGTCACCAATCCTGCCATTCCGAACGCCACGCGCTGCCCGGATCAGTGCGGCCTGTGCTCCATGCACACCAGCCACACCGTTCTAAGCAACGTGGACCTGACCAACCGTTGCAATCTGACCTGCCCGGTCTGCTTCGCCAACGCCAACGCCGCCGGCTATCTTTACGAGCCCAGCCTGGAGCAGGTGCGCCGCATGCTCGAAGCCCTGCGCGGCGAACAGCCGGTGGCCAACCGCATCGTGCAGTTCTCGGGCGGCGAGCCGACCATCTACCCGCACTTCTTCGAAGTCTTGCGCATGGCCAGGGACATGGGCTTCTCGCATCTGCAGGCGGCCACCAACGGAATCATGTTCACCGACCTCGAGTTCGCCATGCAGGCGAAGGAGGCCGGCCTGCACACGCTGTATCTCCAGTTCGACGGCGTTTGCGAGGACACCTACAAGCGCGTGCGCGGCGAATCGCTGCTCGAGAAGAAGATGCAGGCGATCGAGAACGTGCGCAAGGCGGGGATGAAGATCTGCTTCGTGCCCACCATCGTCAAGGGCTTGAACGACGACCAGATCGGCGACATCGTGCGCCTGGCGCTCGAGAACATCGACGTGGTCAGCGCCATCAGCTTCCAGCCGGTGGCCTTCACCGGCCGCATCTCGAAGCACGAGCTCGAAGAGAAGCGTTTCACCATGGCCGACGTGGGCCGCTGCGTTCAGGAGCAGACCGGCATCTGCGATATCTACGAGGACTGGTTCCCGCTGTCCTGCGTGGCGCCCTTCTCGCGCTTTGTGGGCGCGCTCCGAGGCGAGCAGATCCCCACGCTGAGCCCGAATCCGCATTGCTCCATCGGCACCTATATGTTCGTGGACAAGAACAAGAAGGCCACGCCGGTGACGCGGTTCGTCGACATCGGCGGTTTCATGCAGGACCTGGACATGCTGGCCCGCAAGACTGGCCGGCAGACGTTCAAGTTCTGGTCCAAGCTGAAGACGTGGCAGGCGATCCGCCGGCACTTCCACGAGGAGCGGGCGCCCGAGGGCCTGACCTTCACCAAGTTCGTCGAGACCCTGCAAGGCCTGACGGACAAAGAGTACGGCCGCGGCAAGGGCGAGGAATTGGGCTACACCTACAAGACGCTGATGGTGGCGGGCATGCACTTCATGGATGCCTACAACTACGACATCGAGCGGGTGAAGCGCTGCGTGATCCACTACGCCGCGCCCAACGGCCTGATCTATCCGTTCTGCGCTTACAACTCGGGGCCCACCTACCGCGAGAAGATCGAGCGCAAGTACTCCGTGCCGTTCGAGAAGCAGCTCGAAGGGTTCGGGCTCGAAAGCAAGGATTCGCTCGTAAACGTCCGCTGAAGCCAAAACGGCGGACAGCACGCTCGGTCCAGGGAGGGCTTGAGCGCGCTGTCCGCAGCTTTTGCGGGCCCCAACTTTATCGGGCTGGCGGCGCCGGAATGTCCTCGGGCCTCGGGGCGGCGGCCAATGTGGCCGGGACCTCGGCGGCGGGCCGGGCGGCCACGTCCGCGGGCGTCTCGGCGGGAGGCTCCTCAAACACCACCGGCGGGGCTTGCTCTACCGGCACAACGGTCTCGGGCGCTTGGACTTCGGCGGCCACCTGCGGCCTGCTGCCGGCCAGCAAACGGACGCTGGCGACCGCGTTCTCCGGACCACCGAACAGCTCGAGGCGAAACACGACGTCCGCCGTTGAAGGTGCATAGACCACGCCCGCCGTGGCGAGCTGATCGCGGTCCAGTTCCAGTTCCTTTTCGAAGCCACCGTCTTTGATCAGCAGGACGCCGCGCGTCGCCGCCTGGACCACCGGCGATTGGCCGTCCCAGGTGACGCGGTAGTCGGTCCCGGCCCGCTCGAGTTCGAGGGAAAAGTCCGCGCGCAGAGTAGCGGCGCTAGCGGTTCCCCCGGTCAACGCAGGAAAGAAATGCCAGAACGCGCCGGCTCCTAATAGTGCGAAAATCGCGACGGGTATCGCCCAGGCCAAGCGCTTCGGAGAAGGTGTGTGCCGTCGGGCGGCCGCTGCCAGGCTGCCCCACGTGGTGGATTGATGTGCCATATTTTCCCTGGTTAGACTTAAACCTGATGGAATTATAAGTCCTCCACTCACATAGGCAAGGTTCAATTTAATCTGACGTTTGCGTGGAATTAGGCCTGAAACTTGAAGGCGGCGGGAGCCCTCATTGGGGTGGATACGACGCGCACGGGGAGGGTCGTTACCCCTCATCTGGGACCTCCAAGTCCCTGCATGCCTTCTCGTGGCTACACCGTCGCCGGCCTGTTAGTACTTTCGTTTTCCGTATCCCCCCAGGCCCACCCCGGTCCAGGCGCCGCCCCCAGTCGCAAAGACGGCACGCCGCCTGGACCACCACTCCGCAGTCCCTGGGCTGGAGTCGGAAGAGCCCTGCTTTCTTCCCCGGAGCCGGTGTTGGAGGCGCCGCTAGGTGAGCTCGTTTGGCGACGTACCAAGATCCCGGACGGCCTGCTGGCGGGTTGACGTTGAGCAGGGAGAGAGGGCCGTGCCTGGAGGCGTCGAGGCTAGCCCGACGGTACCCACGGTCTATCGTACTAGGGCGGTACTCGGCCTTTCTCTCCCCCAAGAGGGTAGAAGATGCAGATCTCTTGGTCCTGAAGTCTACGGCTCCGCTTCGAGCACCTCGACGCCGCGCGGTGCGAGATCGAGGGCTTGGACCGCCGGTCCTGCGCCGAGCAGGGGCTGCATCTTCGCTGGAAGCGCGACGTGCCGCGCCTCCCGGGTGTGGTTGATCACGATATAGACGCGCTTGCCCGGTGCGGTGCGGCGGCAGACTTCCACGCCATCCGGCACGGCGCCGAAAGCCGGCTCCACGCCGCTCGATCGGAGCATCCACTGGGCCGCCGTACGCATGAGGTCGTCATCCATCCAGGCCGCGATGTAGGTGATGCGGCCCTTGCCTGCCTTGCGGGTGATCGCGGCCGGCTGTCCGTCCAGCCAACCGTTGCTCGCGCCATAGGTGAGGAGCGTCTCCACATCCGCCCCGCCGGGCTTCAATTGCTCGGCCCAAATGGTGGCGTTGCCGCTTCCCCAGGCGCCCGTGATCGGAACGCTCTGGTCGAGGGCATACCACTGCTCCACGCGGCTTCCCAGCAGAGGCGCCAGCGGACCCGGCTGCCGCGCCGGCTGGAGCGCGTTGTATTCGTCCTTCATTCCCGAGCGCGGTCCCAGCACCAGGTGGCCGCCCTGCTCCACGTATTCGATCAAGCGCCGCGCGACGCTATCCGCCAGCACGTTCAGCCCCGGCGCCACCACCAGTTTGTAGCCCTCCAGCGGCGCATCGGGACTGACGACATCCATCTGCTGCGCCAGTTGCCGCAGCGGGCGATAGTAGCTCGAGAGAAGCGCCACGGGATCGAAGTCCTGGTGATGCCGCTGGTAGTCGATGGCCCAGCGGCTGTCGTAGGAATGCAGGATGGCGACCTCGGATTGCGGACTGGTGCCGGCCAGGGCTGGGCCGGCCTTTTCAAATTCCTTGCCGATCTGCGCCACCTCTTCGTACAAGGGAACAGGCGTGCCGTCGGCGCCCACCAGCGTGCCGTGATACTGCTCCTGGCCGCTCAGCGCGCTGCGCCATTGCCAATAGCTCACCGTCTCGGCGCCGTGGCCGATGGCGTGCCATGCCATCGCCCGCACTTCGCCGCGGTCGAGAACGTCATTGACGGGCGCCCAGTTCACGAAGCCCGGCTGCGTCTCCATCACCCAGAAGTTCTTGCGCTTCAACCCGCGTGTGAGATCGTGCACGATGCCGTTGCGCAGCGGGTCCAGATGGCCGCGGCCGATGTAGTCGTCCCAGGCCGTCAGATCCAGCTCCGCGCTCAGCTCGTAGTGATCGAAGGAGTCGTACCAGCCCATGAAGTTACTGGTGATGAACTGGCGGGGATCGCTGTGGGCGCGTATGGCTTCGACCTGGACGTGCTGGTAGCCCCGATACGTGTCGCTGACGAAATGTTTGAACTCCAGGAACAGGCCGGGATTCATGCCCGGTGTGCCCAGCGGAATCTGGCTCCAGTCGGTGTAAGTCTGGCTCCAGTATTCGGTAGTCCAGTGAGTGTTGAGGTTATCGAGGGTCTTGAACTTTGCGCGCAGCCAGTCGTGGAACTGCTGGCGCGCCACGTCGTCCCAGGAGAGCTCGCCGTACTCGTTGTCGATCTGCCAGCCGAGGACGTTGGGGTTGTGGCCGAACCTCTTCGCCATCTCCTCGGCGATGCGGCCGCAGAACTGGCGATAGCGTTGGCTGAAGGGCGAGCCCTGCGCGCGGGCGCCATGCGTGGCCTTCCGGCCGTCCATCTCGGTCCTGAGCGTGTCGGGATATTTCTGAGTGAGCCAGGCCGGCGGCGCGGCGGTGGGGGTTCCCAGGACGACGAAGATGCCGCGCTTGGCCGCGAGAGAGACGGCGCGGTCGAGCCAGTCCATCTCGAAGCGGCCCTCTTCGGGCTCCATGCGGCTCCAGGCGAACTCGCCTACTCGCACCATGTGGATTCCGGCGGCCTGCATCAGCTTGAGGTCCTCATCCCACCGGGATTCGGGCCATTGCTCGGGATACCATGCGGTGCCGAGCAGCAGGTCCGGCGGCTGGGTCGTTGCAGCCGAAGCGAGGGTGAGCCCGCACAGAACGGCGGCTAGGGCGATTCTACTTGGGAGAGTCATCGACGTCCAATATGCCACAAACGAGCTGCAACCGGATGGCGCGCTGCAGCGTCTGAGTGGGGCAGGACTCCAGTCCTGCAGCGGGTCTCCAGACCCGCCCGCGCCGCGCGCTGAAGCGCGACAAGTCAGTCCCTGTCTCCGAAGTAGCTTTGCACTTGCGCCGTGGCACCGAACCGCGAGCGTGAGCGAGCGGACCGCTCCCTGACGGTCACGGTTCCGTGCTAAGCGGCAAAGGCATTTCGGAGACACGCCACTAGTAAGTACCCCACCACAAATAACCTGCAACCCTGCGACGAGCCGGGCCGTCGAACTGCCGGACTAACCGCTGTGAGACAGGGGATAACTTATGAGGCCACGGCTAATTACTTCGTTGTTACTTCTCCTTTCGGCGTCTATGTGCCCGGCACAAGATCCGCCGCGTGCATCGGGCTGGGTGGTGATACCCGTTCCCGATTACCAGGCTCTGCGCGACAAGGCATTTCCCGCGGCGCCTAAACCCGAGCCGCCACCGGTCGAGGCCACGCTGACGCGTGTCGAGTATGACTTGCGCGCGCTCAATCCCGAACTGGCGGAAGGACAGGCCCGCCTTACCGTGGACGTGCTCAAAGATGGATGGGTGCGTGTTCCGATTCCTTCCGGACTCATGGTCCGCGAGGTCAGGCTGGACGGCCGCCTCGTGGCGCTAACCTCCGCCGGCCCAGGCAAAAGCGGGGGCCAGGCGGCGCTGCTTTCTAAGCGCGGCCGCGCCGTGCTGCAACTCGAGGTCGGGTTCCGGATCGCTTCCGCCCCCGCCGAGGAGACGCTCACGCTGCCCCCATGCTGGTCTGGCGTCACCCGCGCATTGCTTACTCTACCGCGGCAGGATGTGGAGCTGAAGCTCGCGGGCGGGTTTCTGTCGAGTAAGTCGGAATCGGAGACAGAGACTAAGTGGGTGGCCTACGGTCACGGCGGAGAGCCGCTGGTCTTCACCTGGCGAAAGAAGATAGAGGACCATCGCACTACGCTGCCACTCCGCCTTCGCGGATCGCTGACGGAACTGCTCGGACTCGGCGAGGACGCGACCTCGATCTATGCCGAGGTGAAGGTCGACGTGGTTCAGGGCGAAGCCCGCGAGGTCAGAATCCAGTTACCGGACAAAGTCACCATCAATCAGGTTCTGGGCGCGACGGTTGCCGATTGGGAAATGAAAGCCGGGGAACTCAGCGTGATCTTCCTCGAACCGGTGCAGCAGACAGCCGGTTTCACGGTGTCAGGGGAAGCGCGCCTGCCTCGCGATGGAGTGATCGAGGCGCCGCTGCTGCGTTTGCTCGACACGGAGCGGGACAGCGGCGGGGTGGCGGTCGAAGTCCTGGGCGCGGGCGAGATCAAAGACTTCAAGTCGCAGGGCCTCGAGAAGACGGACGCCGGCGAGTTGGGCGCGACGGTCGCCGGCCGCGAGTCCCCATCGCTGGCCGCGTTCCGGTTCCGTCCCGGGTCCGCGGCGTCTCGGTCTCTCAGCGTGGATGTGGCCCGCTACGCGCAGCAGGCGGTTCTGACGGCGAACGTCGAGGAAGCGCGCTATCGCGTCCTGATGACCAGCGAGGGGAAGACGTTGGTGGAGGCGCGGTACGCGGTGCGGAATAGTCAGCGGAACTTCGTCAAGATCGCGCTGCCCGCGGACGCGGCGGTCTGGAGCGCTTCCCGATCGGGCAGTCCGGTGCGGCCCGGCAAGGCGCCCGATGGCAGCCTGCTGTTCCCGCTTGCCAAGACGCGTGCCGGCGAGGAGGCGTCCGCATGCGCCATCGAGGTCTTGTATCTCAGCAAGAGCGTTGCCTGGGACGACAAGGGCCAGGCCAGGCTGTCGTTGCCTGCTCTCGATCTGCCGGTCTCCCGCACCGGCCTCGCGCTCTACTACCCATCCGTGTTTCGGGTGACCTCGGAACCGGGGTCTTTTCGCGGGCAGGCTTACGCGGAGCCCTCGTCGCCCGTCCTGAAAGCAGAGGCCGCTCGAACAGCCACCGAGGACGCAGGCGAGAGCTGGCGGCCCGATTCCGCGGCGCAGGCGGCCCTGCAATCGCTGGCCTCAAACTACCGGGCGCACGCGGAGGGAAGGAAGACGGCCGCGCCGCTACCCGCCGGGGTTGCATTTCCCGTGGTCGGCCCGTCGCTGTTTCTGGTCTCCGAACTAACCGGTGAGAACCAGACTCCGGGCATTGACCTGACCTATCAGAGAGAGAAAAGCGGAGGTGTGAAATGAAGACCAGCCTGCTCGTCCTGTTGTTGGCAGTTCCAGCCGTCGTTGTGGCGCAACCGGCGGGCGGTCCCGCGCTCCCTCCTTCGGGAAACGTCGCGGTCCCGCTCGAAGAATACAACAAGCTGGTCGAACTGGCCGAAAAGCCAGCCAAGCCGCCCGAAGCCCCTCCCGTTCCGTTTACTCTGAATCGCGCCGAGCTGAAACTGCGTGTCGCCGGCGAATCGGTTTCCGGGACCATACAGTTTGAGGGCGAGGTTCTGGCCAAAGGCGCGGTCAAGGTTCCGCTGATCGCCGGCATGACGGTGGTCGACGCGCAGGCGCAGGGCCGGCCGCTGCCGATCGAGCAGATCGACGGGACGCACACGGCGGTTCTGAGCGGGCCGGGGGAATTCACGGTCACGCTCGAGGCCGGAGTCCAGTTGAGCATCGAACCCGGCCGCGCATCCTTCAAGTTGCCCGTTCCCCTGGCGGGCGCGGTGCGCCTGGAGCTTGTGGTTCCGGGCGACAACACCAACGTGGGAATCTTCCCCGGCCTGGTCACCAGCCGTGCGTCGAGCGGCGGGCAGACCACCGTCGAGGCCACGCTGGTGCCGGGGCAGGCGTCCACCATCGGCTGGACCACGCGCGAGAACATCGCGCCCGTGGTGCCGAAGGAAGTGCGCTTCCTTTCCGACGTGAAGACGCTGGCCTCGGTGAGCGACGGGCAACTCGCGATCGCGGCGCTGGTCGACATCACCGTGGTGCAGGGCGAACCCGCGCAGTTCGAACTGGCAATCCCGGCGGGATACGAAGTGACGGACTCGACGGGCCCGTCGCTCGAAGCGAGCGAGACGCAAGGCGGTGTTTTGATCCTCAAGATCACTCGCACGGCGCAGCGCAGCCACCAGTTTCTGGTTTCGATGGAGCGGTCGATCGACGCTCCCAAGGCGGAGGTTCCCATCCTCAGCTTCAAAGGCGCGCAGCGGGAGACCGGCGAGATCCTGGTCGATAGCGAAGGGACCATGGAACTCACGGCTAAGGAGAGCGGCGGGCTGAAGCGGATGGATCTGAAGGAGGTCAACCCCTCGCTGCGCTCGCTGGCACGTCACTCTCTGCAGGCCGCGTTTCGCTTTCACCGCCAGCCCACGGAAGCGGCCGGGCTCGCGCTCGAATGGGTCCGCTTCCCGGATAGCAACGTGCTGGCGGCGGTGGCGCAGCGAGCGGTGGTGACGACGCTGGTGACTTCCGAAGGCAGGTCGCTCACCGAGGTCAGGCTGGTCGTGAGTAACCAGGCGCAGCCGTTTCTGAAGATCGCGCTGCCGGCGGGGGCCAGCATTCTTTCCGCCGACGTGGCGGGCGAGAAGGTCAAGCCGGTCGAGGGCGCGGACGGCAGCCGAGTGCCGCTGTTGCGTGCGGGCTTCCGGCCCTCGGGGCCTTACACGGTGTCGTTCGTCTTCATGCACTCCGGTGCGCCGTTCGCGAAGAAGGGCGGCTCGGAACTGTCCCTGCCGAAGATGGATGTCCCGATCGGCCTGGTGCAATGGGAGGTGTTCCTGCCCCAGCAATACAAGGTGAAGGATTTCGGGGGAGACGCCATGTCGACCAGCCTGCTGCCGCCGGTGGATCAAGGGGCGGCGTGGGCGGTGGTGAGGTCTCCGAGCGCGGACCTGCGCGGAGGGCAGTTGGCAAGTGCGGTCTACGACCCGAGCGGCGCGGTCATTCCCAATGCCAAGGTCGTGTTGACAAATGAGGCGTCCAAATACACGCGGGACACCGTCACGAACGCCGGCGGCGTTTTCGACTTCCGGGAGATTCTCCGCGGCACCTACACCGTAGCGGTCACGGCGCCTGGCTTTACGAGTTGGGAAGGAAGAGGCATCGCCATCACCCAGGGCGCCATCGCCACCCTTCCGAACATCATGCTGAACGTTCGCGGCGCCAGGCAGGAGGTCACGGTGGTGTCGGCTTCCGAGATGATCGTCCCGGTTGAGGCTGAAACGTCAAACACGCTGAATTCCCAAATGGTCTCGAACATTTCCATCGCGGGCAGGGATGCGGCAGAACTGGTGAAGATCATGCCCGGCATGGGGGTCTCGGCCAATGGGACGAGTCCCTACGGGCCCTCGTCCCTGGGGCAGAACGCGCCATCCTCGAACGTGGGCAATCTGCAGCGGCGAGTCGCCGGCGTTCTGCCCATCGCCGTCGATGTCCCGCACGAAGGAAACTCCTACCGTTTCGTGCGGCCCCTGGTGCTGGACGAAGAAACGAAGGTGACCTTCAGCTACAAGACCCGCTAGCGGGAGACAGAACACGCGCCGAATCTGGTACGCTCTCAGCTTATGACTGGGCGCGGTCCGATTCTGTTCGTTGCGGCCGTTGCCGTGGCATGCGCGCAGTGCGGTCTGGAGCAGGCCCGCCAGGCCGATTCGCTGCTGGAACGTCACGACCTCGCCGGAGCGGAGGCGATCGCGGTGAACTGCGACTCCAAAGCCCCGTTCAAGGTCATCCTCGGCGAGATCGCCTTTCGCCGTGGGAAGGTCGAGGAGGCCGAGCGGCAGTTTCGCGATGTGACCTCCCAGGATCCGCGCGACCCGCGCGCCTGGTTCCGGCTGGGCCAGGTTTCCGAGTACACGTTCAATCGCAAGACCGCGCAGGACTGCTTTCGCCGGGCCCACGAGCTGGCGCCGTCCGCGGCGCCCCTGGTCCTGCACTGGGCCATGACGCTCGACGGAGCGGACGCCGCAGCCGCGCTCGAGACCTACCTCGGGATGGCGAAGAACCAGGACCCGCGCTTCACCGAGCGGGCCCGCGCGCTGCTCGAGATCCAGCGGCTGCTGGCCGACCGCAAGCCGTTCGGGCTGGTATCGAACTACGCGCGCAGCCAGATCCGCCTGGAGCCCGTGCTGCGAGACCGCGAGCTCCACGCGTACCGCGTCCCGGTCAGCATCAATGGAGGCGAAGCGGCCAGGTTGCTGCTCGACACCGGCGCCGGCGGCATCATCATCAATGCCAACCTGGCGGCGCGTCTTCACATCAAGCGGCTGGCCTCTACCATCGTGGGAGGCCTGGGCGACCAAGGCAACGCGCCAGGCTGGGTGGGGCTGGCGGACCGGGTTCGCGTGGGGACGGTCGAGTTTCGCGACGCGGTAGTGACCGTCAGCGAGGGTCCGATCCTGGCGGGCGAGCAGGGCCTGATGGGCACGGACATCTTCGAGCCGTTCCTGGTGACTCTCGACCTTCCCAACGCCGTGATGCGCCTCGAGCCCTTTCCGGGCGCGGTCGACGGCCGTCCGTCCGACCGCGGCTTTCAGAGCGATCCCGAGATGGAGCGGATCTACCGGATGGGCCACATGCTGATGGTGCCGACCTC
>DATNLV010000303.1:0-4991 GCA_035602665.1 Bryobacteraceae bacterium
CCTTGGCCAGCGGGAACCCGGCGTTCACCTCGCGCACCCAGTCGAGCATCGGCCCCACGACCGCGCCTTTGAGCCCCGTGCCGAGCAGCGCGTCGATGACGATGGTAGCGGTGCGGATCTCCGTAGGGATCTCCCGCACCACCGGGCAGCCGCACGCCTGCAGCATGCGGTAATTCGCGAGGGCATCGTCCTTCAACTCGCCCGGCGCCGCGGCCAGCACTACCGATAGCGACCGCGGCCGCAGGCGCGTCCAAAGCTGCCGCGCCACCACCATCCCGTCGCCGCCGTTATTCCCCTTGCCGCACAGCACCACGATGCGTTGCGAGGCCAGCGGAGCGAAAGTCTCCGCCAGGAACTCGACCACGCGGTGTCCGGCGTTCTCCATCAGGACGATCGCCGGAATACCCACCTCGATCGTGCGGCGGTCCACCTCACGCATCTGCGCCGCAGTCAGGACTTTCATGCGCTCACCCCCGCCAGCAGAGTCTCCAGTTGCCGCACATTTTCATGCTCGCCCATCACGATCAGAAAGTCGCCCGCATCCACCACCGCATCGGCGGGCGGGTTGAAGAGCATCTCGCCGCCGGCCTTGCGAATGGCCAGCACGATGACGCCGAGGTCGCGCCGGAGCTGCAGCTGCTTGAGCGATTTCGACGCCATCTCGCAGCCCACCGAAACCCGCAACTGCTCAAGGCCCACGTCCAGCCCCACGTTCTTCGTGGCCACATCGAGGAACTGCACCACGTGCGGGCGCACCAGCGACAGCGCCAATTGGTGGCCGGCGTGCGTGTAGGGAGCGAACACGGTATCGGCTCCCGCGCGCCGCAGCTTGGGCTCCGCCTGCTCATCGCCCACCCGTGCCGCCACCTTCAGCGCCGGGTTAAGCGTCTTGGCAGACAGAATGAGGAACAGGTTGTCCGCGTCGGTGGCCAGCGCGGCGATCAGACCCTTGGCACGCCGCACGCCCGAGTCGGTGAGCGTGGCGTCCTGCGTCGAGTCTCCGCAGAACGCAGCGGCGCCGTCGCGAATCGCGCGCTCCACTTTGTCCGGGTTGCGGTCTACGACCACCAGCGGGACGCCCGCCTGCTGCAACTCGCGCGTCGCGGCCCGCCCCACGCGGCCGTAGCCGCACACGATGTAGTGTTTTTCGAGCTTGTCGATCATGCGTTTCATCCGCCGCTTTCCGAAAAACTCGCCCAACTCCATTTCGATGACCGTCTGGGTCATCGCTCCAATGGCAAAGAACATCGTCGTCACGCCGAACACGATGACGAACGAATTGAAGATGCGGCCCGCGCGGCTCAGGCTCTGGATCTCGCCATAGCCGACGGTGGTGATCGTGGTCAGCGTCATGTAGAAGGCATCGAACGGATCGTAGCCTTCGAGGAAGGTGAACCCGATGGTGCCCATGGCCAGCACGAACGCAATCGCTCCGCCCAGCCACAGCAGCCGCTGCCTCAGCCGGTGCATAGGAACCTCGCATCGTGGGGCGGACCCCCTGGTCCGCGCGGGTCCCCCTGGACCCGCCCTTTCGTTGACACATCACCTGGCCGACGAGGGCGTCGGCCGCGGACCAGGGGGTCCGCCCCACACCGTCCCATCAGCACACCCTCCTGGCCAGCAGCAGCGTCATATCGTCCTGCAGCTCGGGCGAGCCGGTCCAATCCCGCACCGAGCTCATCACCGCCGCGATAATTTCATCGGAAGCGCAACTGGAGTGCTTCAGGATCACGTCCGTGAGCCGGTCCTCGCCGAACATCTCCACAAACTCGTTCTCGGGCTCGGTCACGCCGTCCGTGAAGCAGGCGAGCAGGTCTCCAGGCTCCAGTTGGAGCGTGCTCTCGGTGTATTCCGCGAAGGAGAACGCGCCCACCACCGTCCCCGTTACATCGAGGCGCGTCGCCTTCCCGCGGCGGACCAGGATGGGCGGCAGGTGACCGGCATTGGTGTACGTCATCAGTCCGGTCGCGTCGTCGTAGAGCGCGAAAAAGAACGTGGCGAACTTCTCGGGCGGCGTGAACGCGAACAGTTGCTGGTTCAAACGCGAAACCAAGTCCGCCGGCGAAAGGGCTGATTGCGTCCCGCCGTTGCCGGCGCCCGCCGCCAGCGCCTGGCCGGCGCGCAACTGCGTGCGCATGGTGGATTGCAGGGTAGCCATCAGCAGCGCCGCCGAGATGCCTTTGCCCGCTACGTCGCCGATCGCCAGGGCCAGCCGCGGCCCTACCGTCGCGTAGTCGTAGTAGTCGCCCGATACCAGCCGCGCCGGCCGGCATTCCGCGGCCAGCGTCAGCGTCTTTGAAACCGGCAGGCTCTTGGGGAAGAGCTGGTTCTGGACCTCGCGCGCGATCTCGATCTCCGATTGCAGCCGCTCCTTCTCCTTGGCGACCTCGACCAGCCGCTCCAGATCCTCCGTCATGCGGTTGAATGACATGCTCAGACCGGCGAGCTGGTCGTCACCGCGGACCGCGATCCGGTGCGAGAAATCTCCCACGCGAATCCGTTCCGTGCCCAGGTAGAGCGCATGAACCGCGCCCGTGATGGTGCGTGTGAGCCGTACACCGGCCCAGAACCCAACAACCCAGACCACGAAGAAGAGCACACCTACGACCCAAAAAATCGTCGCAGCCAGAGACGCAGCGGTCTCCCCGGCGGTCAACTCCGTCTTGCCGCGAAAAATGGTTCCCAACACCGCCGAGTAGCGCGTCACAATCCCGAGCGTATCCTGGCCGGACTTCTCGGGCGACTCCCACGCCGCCACCGGGACCGCGGTTGCCCACACGATGTCCCGGTCAAACGCGTTGACCGCCGGCGGCAGCGAAGACCGCTCGGACAGCGTGCCATCGGCCAGCGTGTCGAGCGGCGCGCCGTGTTCGATCCTGCGGAGCGACAGGTCGCCCAAACCCGGCAGAAGCTCGGCCAGCGTGCCCGGCGTCACAGGAGCGATCATGGTGACATCGGTCGCTTTGTTCCCGTCGCTAGCCTTGTTCAGGGCGTGACCCCACAGGTAAAGCCGCCCGCTCCGCCGCACCAGGCCGCTCGCGTCGCGCCAACCCTCGGCCGGCACATCGGTGCTGGAGTCGGCCGGGTATCGCCACACCTGGCCGCCGCTGCGGACCACGACCATCAGGCCGCTGAAACGGCTCCGTAAGGCGGAGGCCAGCCAGCTGGCCTGCTGGTCGCGGATCGCGGGCGCGGTATAGGCTAAGCCTTGCGCGGGCATCAATAGCTCCGCCGTCTGCCTTTCGAGCTCGGAGGTCACCAGGTATGCCGCCATCTGCCCGGTCAGCACATAGGTGCCGAGCCACACTAGGACCACGATCAGAAGGATGGGCACGACCGCGATGAACAGGTAGGCCACCACCAGCCGGTAGCGCAGCCTCCAGATGACCTTCTTGAGCAGCACCACCAGCCATTTGAAGGCGCAAGCCATTCCCAGCAGACAGGCCAGGAGGATCAGCAGCACCGAGAGATCGCCGCCCGGAGCGGCATAGTTCGAGATCGTTGCCGCGACCAGCGCGACAAAGAACACCTTGTCGAGCCGGCCGGATTTCCGGTAAAGCAATTTGAGGTGCGCGATCATCGACACACGTAGATCTGTGCGGCTGAGCCGAGCCGCCTTGTCACGGAGAATTGTAACACTGCGCCCGAGGTAGGGCGCGCTACGCCAGTCAGTGGGTCGAGCACGGGGCCGTGGAGGGCGGGCTTGAGCCCGCGCGGAACTTCCGTTCTGCTCCGTCGCGGGGCGGGGCTGAAGCCCCACGCGGGCTCAAGCCCGCTTACATATCCACCGCCACTACCTCGTGCAGTTCAATCGGTGGAGTGCTGACCTCGACCCAAGGCCCTGTCTGGAGCCACGCTGGCTCGGCCTCGCCGACCAGCAACCGCACGCCGCGCGCCTTTGCGCCGCCGGGCAGCTTGATCCGCACCTTCTGCGGGCCAACCGGCAGAATCTCGCGGAACGACCCCGACATCGCCATCGGATTCGACAGGTTCACCAGGTGCGCCGTCACCGACGACCGCTGTTGCCACAGCGCCACGTCGAGCATGCCTGGCCCTTTCACCTCCAAAGGCTGCTCTTCGTTCGCGGCCCAACGCACGGCGTTCGCCAGAACTCTCCCGTGATCGTAGTTCATGACTTCCCAGAACGTCCGGTCGATGTCCCACGGGAAATAGACCACCCGGCCGGCACCCGCCTCGCGTGCGATCACACCGGGAATGTCGCTCCTGGCTTCGCGCGGGTACACCTCTTCCATAGGCAGATCGGGATAGCTGGGGACGGTCATGAGGGGCGCGCGCAAACCCGGCGGCGTGCGGATCTCAACTCGCTTCACTCCGTGGACCATGCGGCTCGCGTCCTCCATGCCGGCCAGGATGGGATGGGAGTGGTCTTCGAGATTCAGGTATGCGTTCTGCTGCCGCTCGATGACGTTGCCACCGAATGACGCGCCGAAAAGGCCGGCCAGCCCGAAGTCGTCCCGCCGCCCACCCCGCCCGTCTCCGAGCGAGGTCTCGTGCGTGGCGACGAGGCCTCCGCCACGGTCGAGGAAGGAGCGCAACTGCGCGCACTGCGCGTCGGACAGGTTCACCAGATTCGGCAGCGCCAGCACTTTGAAGGGCCGCAGGCCTTCGGTATCGAACCGGTCGGCGGCGACCATCTCGAACGGAACCCGCGCCTCCACCAGGGCCTGATAGAAACCGGATTCGTGGTCCGCAGCGGCGCGCGGCGCCCCCACCAGTCCAACGCGCGCCAGCGACCGCTCGTTGCGCAGATACTTGTCGTTCTTCCAGTGCCAGACGAACAACTCCTCGACGGGTTTGATCCAGCGGCGGTCGAGCGGCTTGGCATTGAACTTGGTGACCCAGGGCCGGAAGCCCTGCGCGATGCCGTCCGCGGCCCAGACCCGAATTTCATTGGGGCTTTGAACCGAGTCCTTCCAGCGGTACGGCGCCTCCAATCCCACGCCGAACAGGCCCACGATCGGCTTGGAACC
>DATNLV010000315.1:0-3323 GCA_035602665.1 Bryobacteraceae bacterium
CTCGACATCGAAGACCAGCCGATCCGCGGAGGACTCGTCGATGCGCATTCGGTAGCTGGCCGCGCCCGTGAGATTGTCCACCTGTTCGAAGTAGAGCGTTTTGCCCGGCGTCATCTCCTCGGGTGTGAAGTCCTGGCGCCGGTGACCGGGATCTGGGCCGGCCGATGCCTCCGCGCTCACCACTAGCGTCTGCCACCGCTGGTGCGTGGTGGACCAGTAGCGCATGCCGGTGCGTTCGGAAATGGCTCCGACGCGGCCGAGCAGCCCCTGCGCGCCCGAGGCATAACGAAACCGCGCCGCGGTGGTGATGAGCGTCGCAAAGCCCGGGGCACTCCAACCGGTGCAGGCGGGCGGCGTCCAGTCGTGGCCGAACTCGGACTCGCTCCAGGATTTGATGACCGGCGGACTACCTATGGCGGGATAGAAAGGAACGGGGCCGTCTCCGCAGGGCGGCCGCGGCCCGGTTTGCGCATAGCCGTGCGCCTGCGAGAGCAGGAGGGCTATGAATAGGACATGCGGCGGCGAGACCGCTCTCGCCGCCAGGCTATCGTGCACGCTACCGCCAGTGTCCTTCCACCAGAACATAGCCGCCCCGTCGGTGAGTCCAGCGATGCGCTACCCAGCGGGCATGTGGCCGCGGAGGCTGTTCCCACCGGCCCGGGGTCCAGACGTAAGCGTTGCCATCGTAACGATGGTAGCCGGAAATCCACACATGGTCGCGGCTGGGCCGGTTCTCCCGCCTCTCGTATTGAGCATGGGGCGGAGCGATGCGGACCACCACCTCTTCTCCCAGGGCGCTGAAGACCAGCGCGCCCGCAAACACCAAACCGATCAGACGTTTTAGCATGATTCGCTCTCCTGTTCTTGAATACCGAACTTTTCACTGCACGCCAGTGGCCGCGGGTGAACTCGCATAACCTGCACTCACGTGCAGCAGGCGTCAGTCGGCGGGCGGCAGAGTGAAGTAGAACGTCGATCCCTCGCCAGGCGCCGGCTCCATCCACATCCGCCCGCCATGCCACTCGACGGCCTTCTTGCAGAATGCGAGTCCGAGCCCGTTCCCGGGGTATTCCTTTCCGTGCAGGCGCTTAAACACGCCAAAGATGCGGTCGTGAAAGGCCGGGTCTATGCCGGGACCGTTGTCTCGAACGGAAAACACCCATTCGGCGTCCTCGCGCCGGGAAGAAATGTGAACGCGCGGAGAGGCCGTGGTGCAGTACTCGATGCCATTTCGAATCAGGTGGTGCAGAACCTTGGCCAGGATCCCGAAGTCTCCCATTACCGCAGGCAAAGGGTCATGGGTAACCGTCGCCGCCCGCTCTGTGATCGCCCTGTCCGTCAATAGTAGCGCCTGGCTTAGGACCGCTTCCATCTCCGTGCGGGAGGCTTTCCGGCTGTCCGTGTCCGTGGCCCAGTAGTCCACCATGTCGGCCAGCAGCGACTCCATGTGCGCAGCCCCCTCACGGATGCGGTCGAGACAAACGCCGGCGTCGGAATCGAGCCGGTCCGCTTGGGTTTCGGCCATCAGTTGACTGTACGAGGCCACGTCCCGGAGCGACTCACGCAGGTTGTGAGCGGCCCTGGAGACAAACTCTTCGAAGTCGGCGTTCGCCTTGTCCAGCAGCGTGTCGTCCATTCTAAGTCCGCCCGGTTGGGTGTGTCGGGACCGTGAACTTAAACGTAGCGCCCCGCCCTGGTTCGGATTCCACCCAGATCCGTCCGCCCTGCCGCTCGACAACCTTCTTACAGAGCGCAAGGCCCATGCCAGTGCCGGGGATTTCGCTGCCGTGCAGGCGTTTGAACATACCGAACACCCGCTCCGAGTCCTCCGCATCGATACCGATCCCATTGTCCCGCACCGCAAACAGCCACCCTTCCGCGCTCCTCTCCGCCGAGACATGGATTCTCGGCGTCTCCTTGCCTCGGTACTTGATCGAATTGGCAATGAGGTTCTGGAAGAGCTGCATCAGCACAACCTCGTCGGCCGCCACCGTCGGCAACGGATCGGAGGTAACCGTGGCGCCGCTCTCCGCGATCGCCGCCTGGAGGTTCAACAGCGCCTCGGCCAGAACGGCGCCACAGTCCACCGGGGCCAGGCGGTCCGGCGCCCGCTCCGTAACCTCCCAATAGGCAAGCAGGGCCTTCAGCAGATTCTCTATCCTTAAGGCCCCCTCGACGGAATACGAAATGTACTGGTCCGCGTCCGCGCCCAGTTTCCCCTCATACTCCCGCGCCAACAACTCGGTGAAGCTCACCACCATGCGCAGCGGCTCCTGCAGATCGTGCGTGAGCGCATAGGCAAAATGTTGCAGTTCGGAATTGGTGGTCCGTAGCGCCGCCTCCGCCTGCCTGCGATCGGTTGCATCCTCAATCGCCAGAAGGATCGTCCGCGCCTGCGCATTCGGATTGAAGACCTCGCTGGCGTTGAGCACCATGATCTTCCGTCCCACATGCTCGAACTCGTGCGTCACCTCGAAGTCGCGGAACGTCGAGTGCGCCGGCAGAATGTTCTCCAGCAACTCGCGCAGCTTCGGGATGTTCCACTGCCCGTTCCCGAGGTCGTAGATCAGGCGCCCTTCTGTGTCCTCTCGCGCGGCCCGAAACGTACTGTAGAACGCCCGGTTCGCTTTCATGACCTGCAGATTCTGGTCCAGGATGACGAGCGGCTCCCGCACCGTCTCCACGATCGCTTCGGCGAAGTCCAGGCCGCGCTTGGCGGCGTCGATGTCGATCAACATCAGCACGGCGCCATCGGTCTTGCCGTCCGGCCCCACCGACGGGAGGATGCGGAGCGAATACCAGCGGCCGTGCGAGTCGCGGACATCGCGCGGTTTCCGATCGCCGCCCTCCATCGCGTCCAGCAGCAACCGGCGCAGGTCGGGCAGTTCCATCTGCGGCTGAAGATCCGTGATCGACCGCCCCACGTCGGAGGCGATCAGATTCAGCATCGGTTCCATGGCGCGCGTGAAGCGGCGGATGCGCAGATCGCGCCCCACCATCACCAGGGGTATGCTGATGCTCTCGAGCAGGTTGGCCAGGTCGCGATTCACCTGCCCGAACTCCACGTTGCTGATCTTCAGTTCTTCGTTCAGCGTATTGAGCTCTTCGTTCGCCGATTCCAGCTCTTCCTGCGCGGTCTCCAGCTCCTCGTTGCCCGCCTGCGCCTCTTCGTTCGCCGCCCTCAGCTCCTCCATGGTGGCTGCATGATCCTCGATGATCGACTGCAGATACTCTTTGGTCGCCGCGAGTTCGCGCCGCAGCCGGGCGCCATCTTCTTCGCCCAGAATCGCGGCCGGCGGCATGGCCAGCGGACCACGGCTCGG
>DATNLV010000322.1:0-6363 GCA_035602665.1 Bryobacteraceae bacterium
ATGGGGACATTCAGGGTTTCGAAGTAGCCCTCGCTGACGCAATTGCGAAAAACGGTGACCGACGGTTCGCCCTTAGCCAGCCGATACCCGTCCGGAACGATGCCGAAGCTGTCCGACGACAACATCGGGATCGCGGATGCCAGAGCGGCCGACTTCACGCCCGGCGCTGAGCGCGTTCTCTCCAGCAGGTCCTTGTAGAATTGCCGCTGCTGGTCCTGCGAGTAATGGACCAGTTCCGTGTCGAAGCTGGTAATGAAGAGATGATCGGTGCGGAATCCCGGCCCTTGCGTCAGTTGGTCCCGGAGCCCCTGAACCAGTACGGCCGACACCATCAGCAGCACCAGCGAGAGCGCCACCTGTCCCGCCACGATCGTGTTGCGTCCCCAGAACCGTCGCTTTCCCGCGCTGTCGGCGTCGGTTGCCTTCAACGCCGGAATCAGGTCCGGCCGCGTGATGCGAAGCGCCGGTGCCAGGCCGAAAAGCAGCACGCTCAGAACCGAGGCCACAAGCGTAAACAGCAGCACCCGCTGATCGACGCTCATGTCAAAAACGATTGGAAGGTCAAAGGGCACCGGGCATCTGCGCCAGTACTCCGCTACCGCGTCCGCAACCAGCACACCTGCCGCCCCGCCGCCGACCGCCACCAGCAGATTCTCCAGCAGCAGCTGCCGCACCAGCGCCCAACGGCTCGCGCCGATCGCCGTCCGCACCGCAATCTCGCGCGAGCGTCCCCGCGCCCGACTCAACAGCAGCCCGGCCACGTTGGCGCAGGAGACTGCCAGCACGCACAGTCCCAACACGCCCAGCATGGTCACCATCCCCGTGACCGCCGGCGATTGCGCCACGCGCAGTTGGAGTTCGGTCTCCACTTGCACCCGATCGCCCGCGGCTGCCTGCGCGTGCAGCTTGAGCAACTGAGGCGCGAGCGCGCCGATATCGGCCCGTGCCTGCGCCACGCTGGCATCCGGCCTCAACCGGCCCTTTACGAACAGCCAGCCCGTGTTGCGATCATGCAGCAGATTGGGACCCATCCGCGGCGACATGGCCAGCGGAACGAACAGCGTCGGGCGGACGAACGTATCGATCCCCGTGAAGTGCTCCGGCGCCACGCCGATCACCGTGAACTCGACCCCATTCAGCCGGATCCTCGAACCGAGCACCGACGGACTCGCCTCGAACCGGCTCACCCAGAAGTCATGCCCCAGCACCACCACCGCGTCGCGCCCCTCGGCCTGATCCTCATCCGCGCGGAAGCCGCGCCCGAGCGCCGGCTCGACGCCCAGCACCTGGAAGAAATTGCCCGACACATACATGCCGTACTTCATCCGCGCCAGGCCGTGCGGGTCCGCGCTGAATCCGAACTTCGCGAAGGACGCCGCCGCCAGGCCCTGGAACGTACGGTTGTGATCGCGCAGGTCGGTGTAATCCGGATACGAGATTTTGGAATTGCCGCCGAACGAAGCAGCCGTCGCCGTATTGATGGCGACCACGCTCGCGGGATCCCGCACCGGCAGCGGCCGCAGCAGCAGCGCGTCGGCAAAGCTGAACATGGCCGAGGTCGCGCCGATCCCCAGCGCGAGCGAGCAGATCGCCGCGAAAGTGAAACCGGGGTCCTTCCGCAGCACCCGAAAGGCGTATTTAAGAGAGGTCAGCATAAGAAGCCCACCTGGTCAGGGCAATTCGGATGCCGAGCTCCCAGTCTAGCGAAATCAAGGTCTTGCACGCCTCTCTCCCGACCCCCTTGTCCGCTTCTGGGACACCGCCGCTCATTCCTGGGAACGCGCCGCGCCACCGGCGGCATGCGTTACACTCGTGTTTCTTGCCTCGCCATCTGCCAGCCCTGGTCCTCCTTTGCGCCTCGCTCGCCTGCGCCCCCTTGCCTGGCGGGATCCCGGCGCTGCCGCCGCTCGAAGGCGATCTTCAACAGAAGTACGATGCCTATATCGCCGCCACGGAAGCGCGCATTCAGAGCGAGGTGCGATCGCCCACCTACCTTTGGGCGGAGCAATCTGGCGAACGCTGGCGGCGCGTTCGCCAGGGCGAAGTGGTCGTGGAATCGTCGAACCCGCACGGCTCGTCCGAACTCGGTAACGGGCTGCTCCACGACTGGATCGGGGCCATGTTCGTTCCCGCGACGACCCTGCCGCAGGTCACCTCGTTTCTACAGGACTACGCCAGTCACAAGAATTACTTCTTGCCGGAGGTGGTCGACTCCGCGCTCGTGGCTCACGACGGCGATGACTGGAAAATTCGCTACCGGATCGTCAAGCGATACATCATCACCGTCGTCGTCAACACGAACCAGACGGCAAACTATACCCCGCTAAGCCCCACGCGCCTGCTCAGCCGGTCGGTCGCTACCCGCATCGCCGAGGTGAAGGACGCAGGCAAGGCCAGCGAACGCGAACTGGATCCGCGCGAGGAAACCAGCATCGTCTGGAGGCTGAATACGTATTGGCGCCTCGAAGAGAAGGATGGCGGAGTATATGTGGAATGCGAGGCCATCTCGCTGACGCGGGCCGCGCCACGCGGGCTCCGCTGGCTGGTGAACCCGCTCATTCGCTCCCTGCCCGGCGCCTCGCTCGCGCACGTGCTGGAGGCGACACGCAACGGGTCGCTGGGCCGAAAGCGCTAGTCGGCCGCCGTTCACACCGCGCGTTGGATGTATGATCGGCTGGCGTCAAGTCGGCGACTCGCGATCCAGATCATCGTGATGCGTGCCAACCTGGGAGTTATGAAGATAGCGGTTGTTGGAGCTACGGGTGCGACGGGAAGCAGAGTTGTACAGCATGCACTTGCACAAGGACACTTCGTCACGGCCGTTGCTCGCTATCCGGAGCGACTGTCATCCGCCGACCGGCTGTCCTGCGTCCGAGGAGATGTCCTTTCCCCAGGGGGCCTGACAGGTGCTCTTGACGGCGTGGAGGCCGTCATTAGCTGCATCGGACCAGAAAAGAACCTCTCGCCAGGAACGCTCATGTCAGTCGGTGTCGCCAGCATTCTCACCGAATGCAAACGTGCGAACGTCCGACGATTCATAATGCAAAGTGGTATCGGCTTGAGCGATGGACGCGAGCTCTCCTGGCCCAACCGCTTGGTCGTCCGCGTATCGGGCCGGATATTCACCGCTGCAATTATTGACAAGGCGGCCGCCGAGCGGATGACGCAGAAAATAGACATGGAGTGGGTCATCGTTCGCCCGGTCGTATTGGTGGACAAGCCGGCGAAGGGACGCTATACGGCAGGTCCGTCAGCACGAGTTAGGGTACTCGTTCCGCTTTCCTTTGACGATTGCGCCGACTGCCTGCTTCGCGCAGCGACAGATGAACCAAACTGGATCGGAAGAATTGTGAACGTGGGTTCCTGACGCTGTGTTTAGAGGTCGTGCCGGAAGTCGTAGAAGACGCGAATCAAATTGCCGTCAAGATCGGCAGCCATGAACTCGTGCAGCTTCCAAGGCTTGTCCTCCGGCTCGGAAACGATCTTCGCCCCTGCGGCTTTCCACTCCGCAAAGAGTTCGTCCACCTCGGCCTTGCTGTCGAGGTTGAGCCAGAAGAGGATAGGGCCCACATTACCGTAGCCCTCCCGGAAGGAGCGATTGGTGACGAACAGTCTGCAATGGGCCCGTGAGATGCCCGCAATGCCGCCTTCCTCGTCCCCCCAATCCAAGGAGAAGCCCAGCGCGTTGACATAGTAGGCTACCGCTTTATCGACGCTCTCCGCGGGAATCTCCGGGACACCAGCCGGAAATGTCATCGGCTTCATCCTAGCACGTTCCCACGACTCCAAAAATACATCTCCCGCCGCCCCTATGACTTACAGACGCCAACCCCGTCCGCGGCCGCGCCGTGTGCCTTACCCTCATTCCAGGCAGCGCCTATGTCTTCGCTTCACCAAGCCGACCCCTCCCGGCCCCAGCCCGGACCGCCAAACCAAACGAACCCAACAAGTCCTTTCGTTTCAGCGAAAGCGCCCTCAGCTCTCCAGCTTGAACTTCGTCGACGCCAGCCCGTACAGCCGCCGCCACACCAGCCGGTTGACCGTCACCACCATCGCCGCCATCACCACCGTCGCCGCCAGCAGCACCCGGAAATTCCCACTATCGGTGGCGTGGCTGATCGTCGCGCCCAGGCCCGTGATCGAGTAGGTGTGCCCCTGGAACCGGAAATACTCCGCGACAATGCTCGCGTTCCAGGCCCCGCCCGACGCCGTCACGAACCCCGTCACCAGGTACGGGAAAATGCCCGGCAGCAGCAGCCTGCGCCAGCGCTCCACTCGGCCCAGGTGGAACACGTCGCAGACTTCCTTGAGGTCCGTCGGAATGGCGCTCGCCCCCGCAATCACGTTGAACAGCAGATACCACTGCGTGCCCAGCAACAGCAGCACGATCGACCCGATCCCGAGGCCCCCGCCCGCCCGGATCAGCAGCAGCAGCACGATCGGGAACAACGCCGTCGCCGGAACCGAAGCCGCCACCTGCGCGATCGGCTGCGCGATGGCGGAAAGCCTCGGCCGCAGTCCGATGTAGACGCCCACGGGAATGGTCCACAGCCCCGCCAGCACCAGCGTCAGCTCCACTCGCAGGAACGTCGCGCCCGCGCCCAGCAGGATGCCGCGCAGCTCCACCCACGAAGTCGTCGAGAGCAGCGCCGTCATCTCCACGAGCGCATACACCAAACCGATAAGGGCCGCGCCCGCCACTGCCCACCCCACCGCCCGTGCTACCGGCCTCCGGCCCGCCGCCCTGCTTTCCCTGTGAGCGAAGAACAAGGTCAAGGCCTCGCGCGCCGGGAGCACCGTCCTTCGCGCCACCCGCGGCAGCACCTTCGATCGCCGCAGCAGATCGAGCATCCACGAGCGATGCGTTTCCGACGCCTCCACCTGCTCCACTTTGAACTTCTCGCTCCAGGCGATCACCGGCCGCCAGATCAGCTGGTCCAGCAGAACGATCACCGCCACCATCACTCCCACGCCCCACAGGATCGCCCGCGTGTCTCCCGCGTTGGCCGCCGTCTGCAGGTACGAGCCCAGGCCCGGCAGCCGCAGGTCGCGGTTACCCAGCACGAACATCTCGCAGGCCATCAGGAAGAACCACCCGCCCGCCACCGACATCATGGAATTCCAGACCAGCCCGATGGTCGCGTACGGCAGCTCGAGCTGCACGAACTTCTGCCACCAGCTCAGCCGGTACACACCCGCCGCCTCCGCCATCTCCCTAGGTACGTTCTTGAACGAGGAGTACGCGCTGAACGTCATGTTCCAAACCTGCCCCGTAAAGATCAGCAGGATCGCGCCCAGCTCCACGCCCAGTTGCCGCGTCGGGAAAAGCGAAACCATCGCCACCATTACGGGGGGAAGAAAGCTCAGCACGGGAATGGATTGCAGCGTGTCGAGCAGCGGAATCATGACCCGCTCCGCCCGCGCGTTGTGCGCGGCCACCCACGCGTAGACCAGCGTGAACGCGAGGCTGAGCCCGTAGGCCACCGCCAGCCGCGCCAGCGAGTAGAGCGCGTACAGCGGCAGCGCCGCCGGGTGGAGGCTGATCTCCGGCGACGGATTCACCGGGCCCGCCCAATACCGCGCCAGCGACAGCAGCCCGAACAGCAGCGCCAGCGCCGCCGCCATCACCGGCAAATCGGTCGCGAGCGACGGGGCCACGGTGGGGAGGGCGCCCCACGGCGGGAGAGCCCACGGCTTCCTGGAGATTTCCGAAGGCATCAGTGCAACTCGACCGAGGTGCCCGGTTGATACAACAGCACTCTATCGTCGCTCGAATCGAACGTGAGAATGTCCCCGTAGCGGCCCCAGTTCAGCGCCGTCTCGATCTGCCGCTGCACCTCCGCCTCAGGGAAGTGGTCCTCCAGCATGTCGCGGAAGAACTCCAGCGGCAGGGTGTGGTCCGATTTCGCCGCCAGCGCGCTCTCCATCTGCTTGAGCAGCCCCACGTGCGCCAGCGCGGCCTCGCGGAACAGGCGCTTTCGCGTGTCGATATCGGCCTCGGCAAACGCCTTTCCCGCCGGAGTGATCTCGACGTCGCCGCGATCGGACCGCGCGAAATCGAGCAGCGCCGCGGCCTCCACAATCGGAAGCAGGTCGTTGACGTCCATGCGCAGTTCCTCGGCCAGCCGATAGAGGTCCTGGCTGCCCGGCCGGTCGTTCAGCATCTCCAGGAATCCCGCGATCGCGCCGCGCCGTGCGTGCGGAAGCATCTGGTACGGCGCTCTGGCCCCGGTGGTGGGCGGCGCGGCCTTGAGCTCCGGCTGCGTCATGAGCTTGTAGATGTAGTCGACATACAGCAGAAAATCGGCGGACTTGCGGTCTCGCGGCTGCGTGAGCGGGAGCCGGAAGTCGGCCCGCACGCGC
>DATNLV010000325.1:0-2916 GCA_035602665.1 Bryobacteraceae bacterium
CGGCGACGCGGCACGGCGCGGCGGGATAGAAGGAATACGACGTCGTGCTGCCGGCCGTGTCAAAATAGCCGTCGATATCGAGAATCACATCGCTCTGGTCGCTGACGTAAACGCTCACCGCCCCGTTCGTCCCTGCCGGAACGATGGCCGCGTTGGCCACTACGGTTCCGGCAAACGAATTCAGGGTGGAGACGAACGGCTGCGGCTGCCCGGTGGGCCACAGCGTCAGGTAGCTGAGCAGGCCCGCGGGCACCACCGTGACGTTGAGCGAATAGGCCTGAGCCGTGGCCGGGATGCCGCATCCGCTCGAGGGAATCGCGAAGGAGCGGCTGGAACGCGCGGCCAGCGGGCCGCCGGCGGCGCGCGTATCCACCACACGGCAGGGCGTCACCGGGACGAACCGCGAGCCCACGGTCTGTGCCGACATGGCGCTGAAACCCGCCATCGCCGCGCAGCACGCGATCAGAAGAGAGCGATTCACGGCTTCACCCCCGTGTCGGTAAGGCACCAGCTCACGGTCGAAACCTCATCGCCCACCGCAATCCCTCCCGATCCTCCTACGTTGCGGCCGGCCGAGCATTCGGTCTTCGCCTGGCAGCCCTTCTCGCAACCCACGATCTTCGTCACGCGCAGACGATAATTGTTCTTGTCGATCGCTTCGACCGTGCCGCAGTAACCCTCGCCGCCCCAGGGCCTCACGCAGACTGTGTCGCCGACCGAACTGCCCGTCGTACGGGCGCCGGCCTTCATGAGCATGGAGGCGATGTCGTTGTGACCCGTGCGCTCCGCGGCCTTGAGGGCCGATCCCCATCCCCGCGAGACCATGTTCAGATCGGCGCCGGAGGCGACCAGCAAACGGGCGGCATCCAGGCTGCCCTCCGCGGCCGCGATGATGAGCGAAGTCTGGCCGTCATGAGCGCGAGCATTCACGTCCGCCCCCTTGCCGAGGAGCAGCCGCATGGCAGGCACCTGCCCTGCCGCCACCGCGTCCATGAGCGGTGTGCGACCCGCCTTGTCGCGGCCGTCGGGATCGGCGCCCTGCTTCAACCGCGATTCGAGCAGCGCCACATCGCCGGCGCGCGCCGCGGTGTGGAGGTCGGCCTGGGCTAACGCCACAGGCGCACATGCCAGAACCAGCAGCACAGGGATTGCGTGTCGAAAAACATTCATGGTGTCGTCCTCGGTCTGGACGATTCTACCATTGGCAGCCGCGCTGCCGGCTGGCTCTGTTATCATCGCGGACTGGAGACTCTCATGCTTCGCCATTTCGCCATCCTGTTTCTTTCCGCCGCGTGGCTCAGCGCCGCCTCGGCCAACCAGCCTCCCGCCATGCTGAGCGATCCGGTCGATGTCAGCCCCGACTTTCACGACTTCGCCAACACCTACTTCCTCGCCGACAGCCTCTCGGCTTTCGATCCGGCCACGGGCACGGGTACGCTCAACTGGCAACGCAATCATCTCTACCCGCGTATCGCATTCAATACCATGCAGGGTGTGCTGCAGCCATTCAAGGGCGTGACGTTCCCCGAAGTCGAATACGCCGCCAACCCCACGCTGCCGTTCTCGATCCAGTTCGTCTCGCCGCGCACCGTCCGGATCCGCATGCAAACCGGCCTCGTGGCTAAGCCTCCGGCAGAGGAGCTGATGCTGATCGGCGAGCCCCCCACCGATCATTCCTGGCAGATGGCGAAGATCGACGGCGGCTACCGCTACACCAGCTCGGCCGGCTCGGTGACCATCTTCGAGAAGCCCTGGCACATCGAGTTCCGCGACGCGAATGGCCGCCTGCTCACGCGCACCAATCACGAAACGGATAACGGGCGGACGCAGGTGCCGGTGCTGCCCTTCTCTTTCATCCGGCGGCCCTCGGATTACTCGCGAAGCGTGGCGGCGGTGTTTTCGCTCTCGGCGGGAGAGAAGCTGTTCGGCTGCGGCGAATCGTTCACCGAGCTGAACAAGCGCGGGCAGAAGGTCGTGCTTTACACCAACGACGCGCAGGGCCCCGAGAGCACGAAGATGTACAAACCCATCCCGTTTTTCCTGAGCGATCGTGGCTACGGCATGTTCGTGCACACCTCAGCCCCGGCCACCTTCGACTTCGGCGCCGCCTACCAGGGCACCACCGCGCTGGAACTGGGAGACGATGAGCTGGACCTGTTCGTCTTCCTCGGCCAGCCCAAAGAGATTCTCGACGAGTACACCAACATCACCGGGAAGGCAGCCATGCCGCCGCTGTGGAGCTTCGGCCTGTGGATGAGCCGCATCACCTACTTCTCCGAGGACGAGGTGCGCGGCGTGGCCGCCAAACTGCGCGAGGAGCGCCTGCCCGCCGACGTGATCCACATCGATACCGGCTGGTTCGAGCACGACTGGCGCTGCGACTACCGGTTCTCCTCCACCCGCTTCAAGGATCCGGCCAAAATGATCGCCGACCTGAAGCAGCAGGGCATACACATCTCGCTCTGGCAGTTGCCCTACTTCGTTCCGAAGAACCGGCTCTTTCCCGAGATCATCGAGAAGGGTCTCTACGTCAAGGATGGCAAGGGCAACCTGCCGTTCGAGGACGCGGTGCTCGACTTCACGAATCCCGCCACCGTCCAGTGGTACCAGAAGAACCTCGCCAGCCTGCTCAAGATGGGCGTGGGCGCCATCAAGGTGGATTTCGGCGAAGCCGCGCCGCTCACCGGCGTCTACGCCAACGGCCGCACGGGATTCTACGAACACAATCTCTATCCGCTGCGCTACAACCAGGCGGTGGCCGAGATCACCCGCAAGGTCACCGGAGACAACATCATCTGGGCGCGCAGCGCCTGGGCCGGCAGCCAGCGCTATCCGCTGCACTGGGGCGGCGACGCCGGCAACACCGATACCGGCATGGCGGCCGAATTGCGCGGCGGTCTTTCCTTCGGGCTGAGC
>DATNLV010000327.1:0-13182 GCA_035602665.1 Bryobacteraceae bacterium
AAAGTGAAATCCGACCCCGAGTCGATCATCACCGCTTCCGAGCAATTTCTCACTAAGAACGATGACGAACGCCAGGGGCTCATTAAACTCGTCATGGAAGGCCATCTGCGCGGCATCATCGGCCAGCTCACCGTGGAAGAGATCGTGAAAGAGCCGGAGATGGTGTCCGACCGCATGCGCTCCACCTGCGCCGGCGACATGAACAAGATGGGCCTCGAGGTGATCTCGTTCACCATCAAGGAAGTCAAAGACCAGAACGAATACATCAGCAACATGGGGCGGCCGGATGTCGCGCGCATCAAGCGCGACGCTGACGTCGCCACCGCCGAAGCGGAACGCGACACGGCCATCCGGCGGGCCATCGCGCAGCGGGAAGCCGCCATCGCGCGGGCGCAGGCCGACCAGGAACGCGTCCTGGCGGAGACCCAGTCGCTGGCCGCGCAGGCCCAGTCCCAGCGCGATCTCGAAGTCCGAAAGGCGCAGTACCTCGAGACCACCAAGAAGCAGCAGGCCCAGGCCGACAAGGCCTACGACATCCAGACCAACATCATGCAGCAGCAGGTCGTGGCCGAGCAGGTCAAGATCCAGCAGGTGGAACGGGAGGGGCAGATCGCCGTGCAGGACGCCGAAATCCAGCGCCGCGAGCGCGAGTTGATCGCCACCGTCCTCAAGCAGGCCGAGATCGAACGGCAGAAGATCGAAACGCTGGCCGAGGCCGAGAAGCAGCGCCTCTCGATCCAGGCCGAAGGCCAGGCCTCCGCCACCCGCGCCACCGGCGAGGCCGAGGCCGACATCATTTTCAAGAAGGGCGACGCCGAAGCCCGCGCCATGAACGTCAAGGCCGCGGCTTACCAGGAATGGAACCAGGCCGCCGTCGTCGACCGTCTCATCGCCGGGCTGCCCGAAGTGGTGAGAGCGCTCGCCGCGCCGCTCGCCAACGTCGACAAGATCACCATCGTATCCACCGGCGACGGCAATACCGCCGGCATGAACAAGATCACCGGCGACATGACCGCCATGGCCGCCCAGATCCCGGCGCTGTTCGAGACACTCTCGGGAATGAAAATGTCCGAGCTGTTCTCGAAGGTCAAGTTGATTGGAGAAAAGAAATCGGACGATTCCGAACCGCGACCGTAAGGGAGGGTATCGAAATGGCACTACTGGAACGTGTTTCCACCTTGATCCGGGCCAATCTCAATGACCTGATCGATAAGGCCGAGGACCCGGAGAAGATGATCAAGCAGGTGATTCTCGACATGCAGAATCAACTGCTCCAGGTCAAGACGCAGGTCGCGGTCGCGATCGCCGATCTGCACGTCCTCGAAAAGAAACGGAAAGAGACCGTCGACAAGCACGCCGAATGGACGCGCAAGGCCGAGCTGGCCATCGACAAGGGCCAGGAGGCTCTGGCCCGCGCCGCGCTCGAGCGCTCCCTCGGCTACAAGCAGATGGACGAGGGCTTCGACCAACAGATTGCCGACCAGAAGGCCCAGGTCGAGGAGCTCAAATCCGCGCTTCACAAGCTGAGCCAGAAGCTGACGGAGGCGAAGAACATGAGCGACATGCTGATCGCGCAACACCGCCGCGCCCGCGCTCTCTCCAAAGCCAGCGACGCCCGCATGGCCGTCGCCGACGGATCGAGCGCCGCCGCCTTCGAGCGCATGCAGAAGAAGGTCCTGCACAGCGAAGCGACCAGCCAGGCCAAGGCCGAAATGCTCGCCGACAACACCGAGGAGCAGCTCACCGCGCTCGACAAGACGGACCGCATCGACCAGATGCTCGCCGAACTCAAAGCCCGCCGCGGCAAGTAGCCCGGCGCGCCCAGCACCGAACCGCACCAGCACCGAACCGCGACCGTGAGGGAGCGGACTCCTGCTACCCTGGTTTCCATGAGCGAGTCTCTGGTTGCCGTGGTGATGGGAAGCAAGTCGGATTGGGAAGTCATGCGCGACACTGCCGCGACCCTGACCGAGTTCGGAGTGCCGCACGAATCGCGCGTGCTGTCCGCTCACCGCACCCCGGCCGAAACCGCCAAGTACGCCTCTGAGGCCGAGCAGCGCGGCCTCGAGGTCATCATCGCGGCGGCCGGCGGTGCGGCGCACTTAGCCGGCGTCATCGCCGCCCACACCATCCTGCCCGTGCTCGGCGTGCCCATGGAAAGCCCCGCGCTGAAGGGCCTCGACTCGCTCCTCTCGACGGTGCAGATGCCCGGCGGCGTCCCCGTCGGCACGCTCGGCATCGGTAAAGCCGGCGCCAAGAACGCCGCCCTGCTGGCCGTGGCCATTCTAGCCGCGCACCATCCCGAGTACAAAGAAAAGCTGAAAGCCTACCGAGCCACCCAATCCCGCAAGGTCCTAGAGCAGACGCTCGACTAGGGGGGCGGGCTTCAGCCCGCGCGGGACTTCAGTCCCGCTCCGCACCGCTTTTCCGCTACATTGGACCCATGAACTACCGCCCTCTCGGCCGCACCGGTTGGAGCGTCTCCGAAGTCAGCTTTGGCGCCTGGGCCATCGGCGGCTCCTGGGGCAATACCGACGACAACGAATCCCTAGCCGCCCTCCACCAGGCGATCGACAGCGGAGTCAACTTCATCGACACCGCCGACGTCTACGGCGATGGCCGCAGCGAACGCTTGGTGGGTCAAGTTAGGCGCGATCGCAAAGAGCAAATCGTCGTCGCCACCAAAGCCGGCCGCCGCCTCAATCCACACACCGCCGACGGCTACAACGCCGCCAACTTCACCCGCTTCGTGGAAGACAGCCTGCGCAACCTCGCCACCGATTGCCTGGACCTGCTGCAGTTGCACTGCCCTCCCACCGAGGTCTACTACCGCCCCGAAGTGTTCGGCGCGCTCGACGACCTGGCCCGCGCCGGAAAACTCCGCTATTACGGCGTCAGCGTCCAGACCGTCGAAGAGGCTCTAAAAGCCATCGAATTCCCCAACGTTCAAACCGTCCAGATCATTTTCAACTGTTTCCGCTGCCGCCCCGCCGAGCTCTTCTTCCCCGAAGCCAAGCGCCGCCGAGTGGGGATCCTGGCGCGCGTGCCTCTCGCCAGCGGCATGCTGACCGGCAAGCTGGCCCGCGACTCGCAGTTCGCGCCCGATGATCACCGCAACTTCAACCGCCACGGCGAAGCGTTCGATGTCGGCGAGACCTTCTCCGGTGTCGATTACGAAGTGGCGCTCCACGCGGTCGAGGCCATCCGCCACCTGCTGCCCGTGGGAACCACCATGGCTCAGTTCGCCCTGCGCTGGATACTGATGTTTGACGCGGTAACCTGCGCCATCCCCGGCGGCAAGCGCCCCGCCCAGGTTGCGGAGAACTGCGCCGCCTCCGGCCTCCCGCCCCTGACCGAGGAAGCCATGGCGGCACTGGCCCGCCGGTACGACACCGAAATCCGCCCGCTGGTACACCACCGCTGGTAATTGGTCCCTTAGTGGGGCAGGCGTCCACGCCTGCAGCGGGTCTCCAGACCCGCCCTTACCGCCGGTTCACCTCGTCCTGAATCGCCTCGAGTTCCTTCCCCGCCTCGGCCCAGTGCCCATCCGCCGCGAATTGCCGGTACCGCCGCAGATGCTCGCGGATCGCCTCCAGCCGCTGGTCGGAAGCCGGCGCCGCCGGTTTCGGCGGAGCCGCCCCGACAGTCGCCGGAGTAGCCGCGATCGTTCCGCTCTGCATGGCGTTGCTCAACTGCGCCAGCGCTTGGTCGTAAGTGTCCGTGTAAATGAGTAAGTTGCCCATCGCCAGCACAATCTTCTTCAACTGCGGCATCTTCGCCGCCGACGACTGTATATACAGCGGCTCCACATACAGGAACGTATCCGCGATCGGCAGCACCAGCATCTGCCCGCGCAGCACCTGCGAGCCCTGCTGGTTCCAAAGCGTGAGGTCCTTCGAAATCGTCTGCTCCTGGTTGATCCGCGCCTCGATCTGCATCGGCCCGAAAATCAGCTCCTGCTTCGATAGCTGCAGCACCACCACGTCGCCCAGGTGGTCGCCGTCGCAGCGCGCCACCATCAGCCCGATCATGTTGTCCTTGTTGCGAGGCGTGAACGGAAGAATCAACAGAAACTCGGCCGTGTCTTCGCCCGGCAGGCTCGCCACCACGTAAGTGGGCGACATCGCTTCCGGCTCCTTGCCCAGCGTGCGAGCCGTCTTAGCCACGTCCCACAGGTCTTCCTTGTTATAGAAGGCTTGCGGGTCCAGCATGTGGAAGGTCCGGTAGATCTCCGCCTGCGTGCGGAAGAAGACCTCGGGATACCGCGCGTGCTTCCGCAGGTCCGCGGGCATCTCGGAGAACGGCTGGAACAGCCGCGGGAACAGCTGCTGGTAGGCGCGAATGATGGGGTCCGAACCGTCGAAGATGTAGATGTGCGTCTCGCCATCGTAGGCGTCTATAGTAGCCTTGACGGCATTGCGCATGTAATTGACCTCTCCCACGTCGCCCAGGTCCACCTTGTGCGAGTAGGGATGCGCGTCCGAAGTCGTGTAGCCATCGATGGTCCACACCAGCCGGCCCGAGTCCGCGATCACCAGGTACGGATCGGTCTCCCAGGTGATGAAGCCCGCCAGCGTCGCCACGCGCTCGCGCACCGTGCGGCGGATCATCATGCGGCTGCCTTCGCTTATGGAACTTGTGAGCAGGATGTTCGGGTCGCCCTCGGAAACCGCGGCCGCCAGCCGCATCCCGAACGACGAGACCGGGAAGCCGCCCTTCCCCTGGTAGCGCTCGAAAACATTGTCCGCGCCCGCCGGGTAGTTGAATTCTTTCTCCTTGGTGTCCGCGAATACCGGCTCGTGCGCCACTTCGCTGTAGTACAGCTCCGGCCGCGTGAGCTTCAGGCTGGGAGTATTCAGCACCGGCGGGGCGTCCTGGATGAATAACACCGGCAGCCCGTCCGCGGTAATCCGGTTGGCCTCCGCCACTACCAGGCCGTAACCATGCGTGTAAATGAGGTGCGTATTCGGCCAGCCCTGCTGCGCCGAGGCCACTAACAAATTGATGTCCAGCTCTCGTGGAGTAAGTAGTAACTGGCGTAACTTGCCGTCGATGATATACCGGTCGACATCGGTGTCCGCGAAGCGGTAGTAAGACCGCAGCGCCTGCATCTGCGTAACCGTATCGTGAAACGCCTGCCAGTCCCACAGGCGCACGTTACTCAAGATGGCTTGGTTCTTAGCCGGGTCGAAGCGCGATTCGAGCTTGGCCTTGTACTCGCCCTCTTTGATGTGCTGGCCCAGCGCGAACGCGCTGCGCGTCGCCTGTATGTGCCGTTGTATGTACGGCCGCTCGATCGATATCTCGTTCGGCCGCACGTACGCCGCCTCTACCACCGCGGGCACGATGGCGCGAATGAGCAGCGCCGCCACCACCGACAAGGTCCACAGCCAGCGCCCGAAAACCACCGCCGCCGCCGAGATCAAACAGGTTCCCATCAGCACCCACTGCAGCGGCAGCCGCCAGGTCTCATCCACATAGTCGATACCCACCATGAACCCGTGGTCGCTCCACAGCATCTCATAGCGCCCCAGGAAGAAGCGGAACGCCAGCGCCACCAGGAACAGGGCCGCCACACCGCGCAGGAAGTGCGACCGCAGCGCGCCCGCGAGTCCGAACGCGCGCAGGTCGATCCCCACCTGCGTACGGTCGCGGAAGGCCTCGCGGAACGTGTCCCGCAATTGCCACGCCCGCGCGGTCAGCCAGTAGACCAGCGCCGAGGCGATCGCCAGCGCCAGCAGAAACTGCCGCAGCACCCCGTAAAACGGCAAATCGAACAGGTAGAACTTGAGTGGATGGCCGAACACGGGATCGGTCCACGCCGTCGCCTCGCTCGGAAGATTGCGCCCGCCGAAGTAGCGCACCACCGTCCATGTGTCCACGATTCCCGAGCCAATCAGGAACGAGAGCAGCAGGATCGCCACGGCCGAGATCTTCGCGTAGAGCGGATACTGCCCCAGCCGCGCCCCGCCGAACCTCATCCCCAGCAGGTGCGCCATGAACAGCACCACGAAAACAATCGCCACCACGATCGCCGCCGGCGAGAGCGAGTAAGCCAGCAACGAGAGCCAGGTCGAAACCTGCCCCATCTCGTTCCACCAGTGGTACTCGATGATATAACCGGCGATCGTTCGGGCTCCCATCAGGACCAGGAACAAAACGCCGATCAGGATCAGGGGCCAGATGCGTCGCCGCGACGGGGCCGGGATCTGATAATGGGCCATAGCAGCTCCTCTCGGGTGCGCGGCCGAACCGCCCGCGCCCACACCACATTACCGCATTTCTTCCCAGCCCACCCCACCTTGATGTATAGTAGTTCGGTCCGAGATCGCCATGCTTCTCAAACGCCCGCTTCTCCGTGCGTTGTTTCTCCTAGCCCTAACCGCCAGCGCCCTCCCCGCCGCGCCCTGGAAGCTAGTCCTCAAGGACGGGCGAACCATCGTCTGCGACGCCCCGCCCATTGTGATCGATGGCTCGTATCTTTTCCGCGACGTCGATGGCAAGGACGGCAACCTGCCCGCCGGCGAGATCGATCTCGATAAGACTGCCCTCGCCAACCAGACCGAAGCGAAGCCTCGTTGGCGTGAGACCGGCCGGACAGAAGTGCGTCTGCACCCGGAGGAACCGCAGTCCGCCAGCGTCCTCACCCTCCGCGACGCGAACTTCGACGCCGAGGTTCTGCACTCCCGGACGCCCGTCTTAGTGGACTTCTGGGCCACTTGGTGCGGTCCCTGCAAGAGGCTCGCGCCCACCGTGGATGCGCTCGCCGCTCAGTACTCCGGCCGCCTCAAAGTCGGCAAAATCGATGTGGACCGCAACGCCGAAACGGTGGATCAATACCGCATCCACGGCTATCCCACTCTGCTTCTGTTCAAGGACGGAGCCGTGGTGGAGCGAATCGTCGGCGGCAGGGACAAGAACTCAATCGCCCGCATCATCGACTCGCACCTTTAGAGCGTGCCGCGTGTCAGCGCTCGCGCTGCCACACCACTTTGCCGCCCACCACCGTCGCCACCGGAGCGCCCCGGAAGCTCAGCCCGTGGAACGGTGAGTTGCGGCTCTTCGAGAACGAGCGGTTCACGTCGTAGGTCCAGCTCAGCTCCGGATCGAACACCGTCACATCGCCCGCGAGGCCCGGTTCCAGCCGCCCGCGGTTCAAGCCCAGCACGCGCGCCGGCCCCGTCGTGAACAGTTCCACCCAGCGCATCAGCGGAATTCGTCCGCTGTGTACCAGTTTCTCCAGCGTCACCGCCAGCGCCGTCTCCAGGCCGATAATGCCGAACGGGCATTTCTCGAACTCCTGCATCTTCTCGCTGCCCGGATGCGGCGCGTGGTCCGTCGCGATGGCGTCCACTACGCCCGCCGCGATGCCCTCGATCAGCCCCTCGGCGTCGGAGCCGCTCCTGAGCGGCGGCTTCATCTTGTAGTTGCTGTCGTAGGGCGGCATCTCCGCGTCCGTCAGCGCCAGGTGATGCGGCGTGACCTCGCACGTGATCGGCAGCTTGCGCGCTTTGGCCCGCGCCACCATATCGAGCGAACGCCGCGACGAGATGTGCGCCACGTGGAATCGTGCCCCGGTCGTCTCGGCCAGAATGATGTCGCGCGCTACCATCACGTCCTCGGAGGATGCCGGAATGCCGCGCAGCCCCAGCCGCACCGATTGCAGCCCTTCGTGCATGTCGCCGCCGGCGCTCAGGTGCAGATCCTCGCAGTGGTCGATCACCGGTAGGTCGAAGGCCCGCGCGAACTCCATCGCCCGCCGCATCACCCGCGAGTTCATCACCGGCTGGCCGTCGTCGGAGATCGCCACCACACCCGCGGCCTTCATCGAGCCGATGGCCGCCAGTTGCTCGCCCGCGCTGTCCTTCGTGATCGCCCCGATCGGAAACACGTTGACGATGGCCGACCGCTGCGCCCGCTCCACCACATAGCGCGTCACCGTCGCGTCATCGTTCACCGGGTGCGTATTCGGCATCGGGCAGATCGAAGTGAACCCGCCCGCCGCCGCCGCCTTCGAGCCGCTCTCGATCGTCTCGGCGTGCTCGAACCCCGGCTCGCGCAGATGCACGTGCATGTCGATGAATCCCGGCGCCACCACCAGTCCCGTCGCGTCGAACGTCACAGCGCCGGTAGCGTGCAGGTCCGGGCCTATCCGCACGATGAGCCCGCCCTTGATCAGCACATCGGCCGTCTCGTCCCGGCCCGAAGCCGGATCGATCACCCGTCCGTTCTTAATGAGCAGTTTCGGCATGGGAACCCAGTATGCGTTCGAGCACCGCCATCCGGACCGCGACACCGTTCTCCACCTGGTTCAAAATAACCGAGCGCTGCGAATCCGCCACCTCAGACGAAATCTCGCGTCCGCGGTTGATCGGACCGGGGTGCATCACGATGGCGTCCGGCTTGATCAAGTCCAGGTGCTCCAGCCGCAGGCCGTAGAATTGGAAGTACTCGCTCGAGGCGAACGCCGCTTCGTGCTGCCTCTCCAGTTGCACCCGCAGCATCATCACCACATCGGCGTCCCGTATCGCCTCGCGGATGTCGTAGGTCAGGCTCACCCCCGGCGCAATCTGCGCCAGTTCCGCCGGCAGCAGCGACGCCGGACCGCACAGCACCACCGACGCGCCGAACTTCGACATCAGGGGAATGTTCGACCGCGCCACCCGGCTGTGCGCGATGTCGCCGATGATCGCCACTCGCAGCCCTTCGAGCGAGGGCTTCTGATCGAGAATCGTCCGCGCGTCGAGCAGCGCCTGCGTAGGATGCTCGTGCGTCCCGTCCCCGGCGTTGATGATCGGCGTCCTCGGCAGGTATCGCGCCAGAAAGTGCGGCGCGCCCGAGGCCGCGTGGCGCATCACGATCGCATCCGGCCGCATCGCCACCAGCGTGTTCAGCGTGTCCACCAGCGACTCGCCCTTCGACACGCTCGACCCCGACGCCGTGATCGAAATCGCATCCGCGCCCAGCCGCTTGGCCGCGATCTCGAAGCTCGTGCGCGTCCGCGTCGATGCCTCGAAGAAGAGGTTTACAATCATGCGCCCCTTCAGGATTTCGTGGCGTCCGAACGTCTGGTTGGGCGGCGGTTGAAAGAACTTCGCGCGGTCGAGAATGGCCTCGATCTCCGAGCGCTCCAGACCCTCGATCCCCAACAGTCCGACTGGCATGGTTTCGCTCGCGCTACACTCTCTCGACCAGCATCACTCTCTCCGCCCGGTCGATTTCGTTGAACTTCACTTCGATGATTTCGTTATTCGCCGTCTGTACGTGCCGGCCCACGAAGCGCGCCTCGATCGGCAGCTCGCGGTGGCCGCGGTCTATCAGCGTCAGCAGGTGGATCGTCGCGGGCCTGCCGTAGTCGAACAGCGCGTCCATGGCCGCGCGGATCGTCCGCCCCGTGTACAGTACATCGTCCGTCAGGATGATGTCCCTGCCCGTCACCGGGAACCCGATTTCCGTAGCATGCACCACCGGCTGTGCCGCTACGGTCGAAAGATCGTCGCGGTACAAAGTGATATCCAGAATGCCCACCGGAATCTCGACGCCTTCGAGCGCCTTGATCTTCGCCGCCAGCCGTTGCGCGATCGGCACGCCGCGCCGGCGGATTCCGATGAACGCCAGTCGGTCCAGATCCTCGCTCTTCTCCAGCACTTCGTGCGCCAACCGGACCAGCGTCCGGTCGATCTCGGAAGCGCTCATCAACTGGCCCTTCTCACGAGTCTCAGCCATAGGGGTGCGCCAACGGACAGAGTACCACAGGCCTTGTGGGGCAGGCGTCCACGCCTGCAGCGGGTCTCCAGACCCGCCTGCCTTTCATCCTTCCTTCCCAACCCCCCGCCCGCCAATTCGCCCTCCTGTCCCCCTACCCGCGCGCCGCGAGCCAAACTGCCGCATCCTCGTCACAGGAGGAAACCAAATGCGTCATCTCATCCTGCTTGCCGTCGCGATCGCGGCCTCGTTCCACGCCGCCGCGCAGGACCGGGCGCTGCCATCCATCGACAAGCTGCTCGAAAACTACGTTGCCGCTTCCGGTGGCCCGGCCGTCCAGAAGATCGCCACCCGCATCACCACCGGCTCCATCGAAGTCCTGACCTACGGCCTCACCGGAACCTTCGAGCAGTACACCAAGGCGCCCGGCCGGCAAGTCAATATCAGCGATCTCAAAGGCTTCGGCAAAGTGATCCAGTGTTCCGACGGCAGAACCGGCTGGAACGCCGATCTCCAGCAGGGCGTGCGTCAAATGAGCCCGGCCGAGTTCGCCACTTTCCAACGTGGCGCCGACCTCCAAAGTCCCCTCCACCTCCGGACTCACTACAAGAAGATGGTTGTGACCGGCAAGACCAAGGCCGGCGATCGCGACGCCTGGGTGGTCGAAGCGCAGCCGCCCGAAGGCGGCCCCGAAAAGCTCTACTTCGACACCCGGACCGCACTCCTGATCCGCATCGAGCGCCCCGACCAGATGGGCGGTACGGTCCTCACCTTCGACGACTTCAAGGAAGTGGACGGCGTGAAAATCCCATTGACCATCCACCAGGACGGCGGCCAGGCCGACGTGCTCATCAAGATCCGCGACGTCAAGCACAACCTGCCCATCGACGACGCGAAGTTCGCCAAGCCGGCTGCGTAGTGCGTCGTAGATTCCGTCGCCCATCGGAATTGGCCGCGAACCCGGGACTGGCTCGAATTTCGCCGCACTTGCGAAATTCGTGCCTGTCCCACCATCGGTCTTCTATCAGTCATACTGCTTCGGCATTCGCGACGCACTAGCTGCGCCGCCCTCCTCTCCGCGATATCATGGTCCCAACGACCTCAGGAGGGGCACCATGGCAGTCTTCGACGTTGTCTTTGAGGGCGGCGGAGCCAAGGGGTCCGCCTTTGTAGGCGCGCTCACGGCGCTTGAGGCAGCACACCACATCACCCGCCGCTTGATCGGCACCTCCGCCGGCGCCATCACCGCCACCCTGCGCGCCGCCGGCTACTCGCCAGCCGAAATGCTCGACGCGGTCAATGAGAAGGTGAACGGCAAACCGCGTTTCGCCAGCTTCATGGATCGCCCCAACGGCGCCACTTTCACGACCGAGCAGAAGGCCAACAGCTCCACCATGGTCGCCCTGCGCGAGGTTCACATCCCCATGATTGCGGACCAGGCGGTGCTGAGCCTGCTCCTCGACTCGCCCCTCTTCCCGCAACTCTTCTCCTTCGTCGAGTGCGGCGGCTTCTTCGCCGGCGACAACTTCCTCGCCTGGCTGACCCAAAAGCTGGCCGCCAAAGGCCTCGCCGCCACCGACACCCTGGCCACCTTCTTCACCAAAACGCAGTCCGACCTTTCCGTTGTGACCTCCGACACCACCGACATGGAGATGCTGGTGCTCAATCACCGCACCGCGCCCGATGTGCCGGTCGCCTGGGCCGTCCGCATGTCCATGAGCATCCCCTTTGTCTGGCGCGAAGTCGTCTGGCAGGACGCTTGGGGGACCTATCAGGGCCGTCGCAAAACCGGCAACATCTTCGTCGACGGAGGCGTGCTCTCGAACTTCCCCATCCGTCTGATCGCCGAGCCCGCCCCCGACATCATGGGCGACACCGATCCCAACGGCGCTCTCAACCTGGGCCTCCTGCTCGACGAAACGCTCGCCATCCCCGGTACCAACCCCGCCCTTCCGCCCGAGCCGCTCGAGCAGCTCCGGGTCGTCCAGCGGATCTCCCGTCTCATGGACACCATGATGGGCGCCCAGGACAACGAGGAGATACGCGACCGCGCCTCCGAGATCTGCCGCCTGCCCGTCAAGGGCTACGGCACCACCGAGTTCAACATGTCCGACGCCCGCCTGCAGTCGCTGGTCGATGCCGGCTCGGGCGCCGTCAAAGCGCATCTCCAGGCCCGTGGCCTCTCCGCCGCCACCGCCGCCGGCTAGAATCTTAAACTCCCAGCCGCAGCCGCAGAACCCCCCACAGCGCCTCGAAGATGATCCCCCAATCGATCTTCGACCGCCCCTTCCTCCGCTCCTGAAACACAATCGGCACTTCCGCCACCGTGCATCCCTTCCGGTACGCCTTGTAAGTCGTCTCCACCTGAAAGAGGTAGCCGTTCGCGAAAACGCGATCCCAATCGATCGCCTCCAGCGTTGCCCGCCGCCAGCACTTGAACCCGCCCGTGGGATCTCCGAACGGCATGCCCGTGATCAGCCGCACGTAACGGCTGGCCAACTGGCTCAGGATCAGCCGCTTCAAATCCCAGTTGAGCACGCTGATCCCATCGATGTAGCGCGATCCCAACACCAGATCGTGGCTCCGGGCCGCGTCCAGCAGGCGAGGCAGATGCTCCGGGTTATGCGACAGGTCGGCATCCATCTGCGCGATGAACTCGTACGGCATGCCGAGCGCCGCCTTGAATCCGCACACGTAAGCCCGGCCCAACCCTTCCTTCTTCTCTCGATGGATCGCAAACACGCTCTCGGGATATTGTTCTACGAGCCCATCGGCAAGCTCGCCCGTCCCATCGGGGGAATTGTCGTCCACGATCAGGATGTGGCAATCCTTCGCGTGACGCTTGACGCCCGCTACGAATTCCGCCAGGTTGTCCCGCTCGTTGTAAGTCGGAACCACGACAATAGTGGCCATCGGATCACCAGAGATGATAATACCCGTCCCGCCGCGCCAGCGTGACGGGCACCCCGAACAGCCGTCCCAGCTTCGCCGCCGTCAGCACCGCCGCCTTCGGCCCGTCTTCCACCAACCGTCCGTCCCGCATCAGCACCACGCGCTCCACTTCCGGAATGATATCGGCCAGGTGGTGCGTCACCAGGATCAGTCCGATTCCCGATCGCGCCAGTTCCCGCAGGATGCGCCGCAACTCGTGCTGTGCCGATACGTCCAGGCTCGAGCTCGGCTCGTCGAGCAGCAGCGCCTTGGGATCGTGCACCAGCGCCCGTCCGATCAGCACGCGCCGCGCCTCGCCCGACGACATCTCGCTCACGAACCGCTCGCCCAAATGTGTCGCCTCGAGGCGCGCGAGAATCCGATCCGCCTTCTCCCGCATGGCATCGGTGACCTCGTGGTACGGCCAGATCCCGATACTGCTGAAGAAGCCCGAGAGCACCACGTCCTGCCCCGCGATCCCCCGCGTGCACGCCGCCATCAGGTCGTTCGAGACGATCCCCAGCACCGCGCGCAGCTCGAAGATGT
>DATNLV010000328.1:0-8129 GCA_035602665.1 Bryobacteraceae bacterium
ACATCTTCGACCGAACGACCCGGCCGCTGGCGGTACTCGAATACCGGCTGTTCGCGCAGGAGATGTTCAACCGCTGGGTGACCCAGATCTCGGCGGCGATCCGCTCCAACGGAAACCGGCATCAGCTCATCACCGTCGGCCAGGACGAGGGAGGCCTGGCTCCCCAGCCGAGTCCGCTGTTCCACGATGCGGTGGTGGATTTCACGTGCGTCCACAACTGGTGGCTGAACGACGACTTGTTGTGGGACAGCGTGCTCACCAAGTCGCCATCGAAGCCGAACCTGGTGGAAGAGTCGGGCATCATGTTCTACGAAACGATGCGCCGCACTCCGGGCCGTACGGAAGAGGAGGCGCGCAACCTGCTCGAGCGGAAGATCGCGTTCGCCATGGGCGCGGACGGCGCGGGATTCGTTCAATGGCTGTGGAACACGAACAGCTACATCGCCAACGACAACGAGGCGAGCATCGGCTTCTTCCGCGCCGATGGGACGGCCAAACCGGAGCTGGAACCGTTCCGCGCGATGGCCGCGTTCTGGCGCCAGCACGGCGATCTGCTGGTGGGAAAGCAACTGGAAGACGTGGTCCTGGTGGTGCCGCAGTCGCACCTGTTCTCGGTTCGCGACTTCGCGACAGCGGCGACCAGGCGCGCGGTTCGGGTGATGGGCTACGAGTGCCTGACGGCGATGCGGGCCGCGGGCGAGTATGCGCTCGAGCGCGAGTTCACGCCCGGCAGGCTGATCGTTCTGCCGTGTCCCCAGGTGCTGACCGACGCGGCATGGAAAGTCCTGGCGGACGCCGTACGCAAGGGCGCGACGCTGCTGATCACCGGGGTGATCGACCGCGACGAGCACTGGATTCCGGTGGAGCGGTTGGGCATCAAGTCGGCGATCGCGCCGGTGGCGGAAGAAGAGACGCTGCGGCTCGACGGAGCCGACCTGCGGGTCGCGTTCCACGGGGATAGCTTCCAGCGCATCGAGAAGGCCGTGGTGGGGGGCGAAGAGCGGGCGGAGGTGCGAACCATCCCGATGGGCGCGGGCAAGGTGATCTGGTGCCCGCTGCCGGTTGAGGTGGGGTCCCAGAGCGCTCCGGTCGCGGCCCTCTACCGGTACGCGTTGAAGCAGGCCGGCGTGGCGCCGGTCTTCTCGCTCGCCAGCGCGGACCCGGCAGTACTGATCCGGCCCAGCGTGTTCGAGCAGTGCGTGCTCTACACCATGATCTCGGAGTCGGGCGAGCACAAGCGGGTCGCGGCGACGCACCTGGAGAACACGGCACAAATCGCGGTCACGCTGCCGCCCCAGCGCGCCGCCCAGGTTCTCATCGACCGGAAGAGCGGGCGGGTTCTGGGGCAGCTGCTGCCGGAGTAGGGCAGCCCCACGCCGGTTCCGAACAGGATCGTCCCAAAAACGGACACCCGCTGTGGATGCGCGGCCCCGCGGATGCCTTAAGTCCCTTGTTTTCAGGAAGGCAGCGGTTGGTATCGGACGTGCGTAACTGAAACCGGTAATCCTATGGATGTCCCAAGAAAATCAGCGCTGCGGAACAAGCGCATCAAGCAGATCGTAATCGGAGTTGTGGTTCTTGCGGCGGTCGGCGCGACGACGGTAGTGCTGGGCGGGTTGAAGCCCGCCGCTCCCAGCGTGGAGCGGGCCCAGGTCTGGATGGACACCGTCAAACGAGGGCCGATGCTGCGGCAGGTCCGTGGTCTGGGCACGCTGGTGCCGATCGACGGAGGTCTGGTGATTCCGGCCGAAACCGACGGCCGCGTCGATCAGCGGCTGGCGCTTCCCGGCACCATCGTGACGCCCGGCACCGTGCTGCTGGTCCTGAGCAACCCCGAGCTGGAGCAGGCCACCATCGACGCGGAATGGAAGGTGAAGGCCGCCGAGGCGGAGTTCAACAACCTCAAGGTGAAGCTCCAGAGCGACCGGCTGACGCAACAGGCAGCCGCCGCCACGGTGGAAACCGACGCCCATACCGCCAGGCTCGAGGCCGACCGGGATGCCGAACTGAGCAAGTTCGGTCTGACCGCCGACATCCAGGCGAAGAAGTCCGCCGCGACGGCCAGTGACCTGGAGAACCGGAACCAGATCGAGAAGAAGAGGCTGGAGATCGGCGTCGAAGCTATTCAGGCCCAACTCGCCGTGCAGCAGGCGACGGTGGAACAGCTTCGCGCGCTGTGGCAATTAAAGAAGAGCCAAATTGAATCGATGCGCGTCAAAGCGGGTGTGTCCGGCGTGTTGCAGCAGGTCCCGGTGGACGTTGGCCAGCGTGTGAGCGCGGGCGCCATCCTGGCCCGGGTGGTTCAGCCGGAGAAGCTCAAGGCCGAGCTGAAGATCCCGGAGACGCAGGCCAAGGACGTCCTGATCGGCCAGGTGGCATCCGTCGACACGCGCAACGGCATCATCGACGGCCACGTGTCGCGCATCGACCCGGCGGCCGTCAACGGCACGGTTACGGTGGACGTGAAGCTGGAAGGCGCGCTGCCTCCCGGGGCGCGGCCGGATTTGAGTGTGGATGGGACCATCGAGATCGAAAGGCTGACGGATGTGTTGTACGTGGGCCGGCCGACGTTCGGGCAGCCCAACAGCCAGATCAGCCTGTTCCGGCTCGATGCGGACGGCAAGGGCGCGACCCGCGCGCAGGTGAAGCTGGGGCGCAGTTCGGTGAACACGATCGAGATTGTGGACGGTCTGCGGATTGGCGACCAGGTGATCCTGTCCGACATGTCCGCGTGGGATGCGCACGACCGCATCCGGTTGAACTGATGTGGCGGAAGTTCTGTTCTAGATCAAGTTAGCGAGGAGTGCTCTATGAGCTCGGAAAACAACAACACGCTCATCCGCCTGGAAGGCGTGACCAAGGTGTTCCTGACCGACGAGATGGAGACGCATGCGCTGGCGGGCGTGCACCTGGAGATCAAGAAGGGCGAGTACTTCTCGATAGCGGGCCCTTCCGGCTGCGGCAAATCGACGCTGCTTTCCATTCTCGGGCTGCTCGACTCGCCCACCGATGGCCAGTACATCCTGAACGGAAACCCGGTCGGGAGCCTGAAGCCGTCGGAGCGCGCGCGCATTCGCAACCGCGAGATCGGCTTCGTGTTCCAGGCGTTCAATTTGATCGGCGACCTGACGGTATACGAGAACGTCGAGCTGCCGCTGACCTACCGGGGGATGCCTTCGAGCGAGCGCAAGGAACGGGTGCAGAAGGCGCTGGACCGCGTCGAGATGGCGCATCGCATGAAGCACTATCCCGCGCAGCTTTCGGGCGGCCAACAGCAGCGCGTGGCCGTGGCGCGCGCGCTGGTGGGCGATCCCCTGATCCTGCTGGCCGACGAGCCCACCGGCAACCTCGATTCGAAAAACGGCGAGGCCGTGATGTCGCTCATGCGCGAGCTGCACCGCGGCGGCGCCACCATCTGCATGGTGACCCACGACCCCCGCTACGCGGCGTATTCCGACCGCAGCATCCACCTCTTCGACGGCCGCGTGGTGGAAGAGAGCGCGGAAGGGCAGCAGGCGGGCGACTGAGTTGGTTGCTAACCGGCGCGGCGGATCTCCTCCCGGACGACCCGCCGCACCGTTTCCTCCAGTGGTTCCCTGGCGCGGACAATGTATTGGCGCAGGGCGTCAAGTTCTATGAGTTCACCAGGCTAGCGCTTTTAGCACCGCCTCGCGATTTCTGGCGATGACCGCGAGGTATGCGCGGGTGGTTGCGTCGGGTTTCCGCCGGCCTTGTTCCCATTCCTGAAGCGTTCTTGGGTTGATGCAAAACGCGCGCGCGAACTCCGCTTGCGACATTCGCGCTTTCGCGCGGATGCGTTTCACGTCGACTTCGTCGGGTAGCACGACACGCCGCGTAGGGAGCTTCAACTCGCCCTTAACGTGAGCGAGAATCTCCTTAGCGCTCTCCTCCAGGGCCAGGCCGTGCGCTGTCCTTCTGCTGGCCCCCGTCTTCGCATGGAGCATCTTCATGGTCATCGACCTCCTTTCGCCGCCTTCTTGATCTGGGCCGCGAGTTTTGCGAGCACCTTCTGATCGGCCGCCGACAACGTCCCTTTCCGGGACTTGGCATAGATCGCCGCCATGTAGATGCATCCCCGTTCGGCCAGGAAGAAGTAGACGACCCGAAGTCCGCCGCTCTTCCCGCCGCCGCGTCGAGCCCAGCGAGCCTTGCGGAAACCGCCGGCGCCCTGGATGACGGGATGCGCTTCCGGAGCGCAGGCGATGAAGAACTCCATGGCCATCCGCTCTTCCTCGTTCAGGAGGGCCGTCACCCCCGACTCGTAGCCCGACAGGCTTACGATTTCAGCGATCACGCTCTTTACTCTACGGCATTGCCGTATGGCGGGTCAACCGCCTAGAGGAACCGGTCCCAAGCCGACCCCCGTTCCGCCGTGACGCTGAGGTTGTGTACCCGCAGCCCCTTGTGCGACGATTCCCTCAACCGGAGTTCCTCTCTCCATGCCCGAACGTGTTGCCAAAAAGTACTGGGACGGTACGCATCGCGTGGTCTCGCCTCGCGAAACGCTGGCGCGCATCCAGCCCTTCTTCTCGAAGATGGGCATCACCCGCCTGGCCAACGTCACCGGACTCGACACCATCGGGATTCCCGTGGTGATGTGCTGCCGGCCGAACTCGCGCGCGCTGGCGGTTTCTCAGGGCAAGGGATGGGACCTCGACGCCGCCAAAGCCTCCGCCGCCATGGAGGCCATCGAAGCCTGGCACGCCGAGCACGTCACGCTGCCCCTCAAACTCGCCACCTACGAAGAGCTGCGGGCCGCTCACCGCGTCGTCGATATCAGCCTGCTGCCGCGCACCGCCGCCAGCCGCGTCCACCCGAACCTGCCGCTCCTTTGGGTGGAGGGCGACGACTGGCTGCAGGGCGAAAAGGTCTGGGTCCCCTTCCAATTGGTACACGGCGCCTACACCACCGCCATGCGATTCGACCTGAGCGGATTCGACGCATCGTCCACCGGCCTCGCCGGCGGCAACCATCCGCTCGAGGCGGCCAGCCACGCCGTCTGCGAGGTGGTCGAGCGCGACGCCCTCTACAAGTTCTCCCTGCTCTCCGAAAGCGAGCGCAACGCCCGCCGCATCGACCTGGACACCGTCAGCCACCCTCAGTGCCGCGAGCACCTGGACCGATGTTCTCGCGCCGGAGTCGCCGTCGCCGCTTGGGACGTTACCAGCGATGTGGGCCTCGCCGCCGTCTATTGCCTCATCGCCGAACGCGACGACGAGCCCTTTCGCCGCCTCTACGCAGCCGCCGGCGTCGGCTGTCACCCGGCCTCCCACATTGCGTTTCAGCGCGCGCTCACTGAGGCCGCTCAAAGCCGGCTGACCGTCATCTCCGGCGCCAGGGACGACAACCTCCGCCGCGCCTACCTCGGTTGGCGCGATCCGTCCAGTCTCGAGCGCCTGCGCCGCCTCGCTTCCATGGCGGGCTCGCGCCCTTTTTCCGCAATTCCGTCCTTCGAGGCGGCGGCGTTCGAAGAGGACCTGGAGCGGGAACTGGAACTGGTCCGGCGCGCCGGCTTTGATCGCGTCGTTGCTCTGGACCTCACTATGCCCGAGTTCGCCATCCCCGTCCTCCGCGTCATCATTCCAGGCATGCGCCGTCTGGGCGACCAGGACCCCCTCGAGGGCTGCTCATGAAGCCAATCGTCTTCACCGGTCCGACCCTGACGCCGCAAGAAGTCCGCCAAGTGCTCGACGCCGAGTGCCTCCCGCCCGTGAGCCAGGGGGATGTGTACCGTGCGGCGTTGCGCCAGCCGTGCGCCATAGGCATCATCGACGGCTATTTCGAGCGCGTGCCCGCCGTCTGGCACAAGGAGATTCTCTGGGCCATGGGCCAGGGCATCCACGTGTTTGGAAGCGCCAGCATGGGCGCGCTGCGCGCCGTCGAGCTCGAACCTTTCGGGATGGTGGGGGTCGGCGCGATCTTCGAGGCCTATCGGGACGGCGTCCTCGAAGACGATGACGAAGTGGCCGTGGCCCACGACGACACCTTCCGCATCTCGTCGGAAGCCATGGTAAACCTCCGCGCCACGCTGGCCAGGGCCGAGCGCGAAGGAGTCGTCTCCGCCACGATGCGCGACTCGCTGCTGCGCATCGCCAAAAGCCTCTTCTACCCGGACCGCGCCTGGGCGGCCGTGTTCGAGCGCGCCTCGGCGGAGGGCGCGCCGGCCTCTGAGATCGAGGCCCTGCGCCACTGGCTGCCGCAAGGTGCCGTGAACCAGAAGCGTGACGACGCGCTCGCGATGCTGCGGGCCATGGACCAGCTTCTGTTAACCGATCCGTCTCCGAAACGCGTCTCGTTCGCCTTCGAGGAAACCCTCTACTGGGAGGATGCGGTCCGCTCTTCACGCGAGTTTGCCTCCGAAGCGGAAGACAGCACGGACCAACTGGTGCTCGACGAACTGCAGCGCGATCCGGAGGCGCAACTGCAGGCGGAATCGGCCGCCCTGGGATGGTGGCTGGCAAGCGAAGACGCGAGCCGCCAGGACCCGTCTCTCCAAGCGGCCGGGCTGCTCGAACGGAGCCGCGAGTTCTGCGAACGGCACGGCCTGGTCGATTCGGCTGCGGTTCGGAACTGGTTGGCCCGGAACCGGTGCGACCGCGCGGACCTCGACCGCCTGCTCACCCGGCGCGCTCTGGTCGTGGCGGCCCAGCGCCGCGCACCCTGCGCGTTGGCTGCCTGCCTGCTGGACTACTTGCGCTGGACCGGCGCCTATGCCACGCTGCTCGATCGCGCGCGCGCCATCAACCGATCATGATCTCGGCGCTGCCGGCCAGTTTCAGAGCGTCCATCAACTCGTTCAGGCCGGAAGTCACCACCAGGCAGTTAGCGCCGGGAATCGCCCGCCCACTCAACAGGAACGCGCCGCCTCGGCCTGAGGCAGTCCAATCGTCCATTCCCACTGCGCCGGAGGGCATAAAGCAGTTGAAGGCCGTCGCGCCGGCTGGAGGCTGCTGGATCCATTGATATACGGCTGGGGACTGCATGTCATAGCTGACCGTGGCGCCGGCAGGAGGCCGCGTGAACCAGCCGGTTACTGCTTGGCCGGCCCCAGCGACGTTGGCCATTGTCAGGATCGCTACACGTCCGTAGACCGGGTCGTCGATCGGCCCCCGGACGATGTACTTCCCGGCCGGCGGCTCGGACCCTTGCGTCGCCTGCACGAAGCAGAGCACCGATTTCCCAGCCAGCGTGCCGATCATCGAACCGTTTTGGAGCTTGAGATTCGAAACCATAGAGCGCCCCTCCTTGCTCTTGGATTGCCTCCACCATATCACCGGCGAAACGCGCACCCCACGCGTTGGCTGGCTGTTTGCTGGACTACCTCCGCTGGAGCAGGGCCTATGCCGCGCTGCTCGATCGCGCGCGCTCCGTCAACCGACCGTGATCAAGGCACTGCCCGCCAGTTTCAGAGCGTCCATCAGTTCGGTCAGGCCGGAAGTTACCACCAGGCAGTTCCACCCGGGGATCGCCCGTCCAGCCACGACGAACTGAAAGCCGCTCCCGCCGCCTCCTCCGCCGCCCATCATGGCGTCCTCCCAGTCGCCCGCGCCAACCACCCCGCTCCCGCCTCCTCCTCCGGCGCCCATCATGCTGACCGAAAAGTCAGAAATGGTCGGCGCACCGCCTGGAGGTTGCTGGATCCATTGGTACGTCGGCGCCTGGGTCGCAGACCCTGCGCCTGTGCGCACCAGGATAGCCACCGGTCCATAGATCGGATCCTGCATGGGTCCCCGGGCGATGTACTCCCCGGAGGGTAGCGTGGATCCCCGCGTCGCGCGCACGAAACAGAACAGGGGTTTCCCGGCCAGGGTGCCAACCATGGCCCCATTTTGGAGCTTCAGACTCGAAACCATATAGCGCCCCTTCCAGCTCTCGGATTGGATTGCCTCCAGCATATCACCAGCTACCGAAGAAGACCTTCGCCAGGCGGTAGGGGGTGCGCAACATAGAAGTGGTGCGTCGACGGCATTCGAAACAAACCCCTACATTCCGAGCGTACCGCTACGCAAGCCGCGTCAGAGCCAAGCGGGAGGGCGTGCTTCAGCCCGCGCAGGGCTTCAGCCCCGCTCCACGGGGCGGCGGAACTGAAGTTCCGCGCGGGCTGAAGC
>DATNLV010000378.1:0-9555 GCA_035602665.1 Bryobacteraceae bacterium
AGCCCTCGGTCGAGGACACGATCGCGATCCTGCGCGGGCTCAAGGGCCGCTACGAGGCGCACCACCAGGTGCAGATCTCGGACGCGGCGCTGGTCGCGGCGGCCGCGCTCTCCGACCGGTACATCACCGCGCGGTTCCTGCCGGACAAGGCCATCGACCTGGTGGACGAGGCCGCGGCACGGCTGCGCACCGAGATCGACTCGATGCCCACGGAGCTCGACGAGCGGATGCGGCGCATCATGCAGCTCGAGATCGAGCGCGAGGCGCTGAAGAAAGAGAAGGACGCCGCTTCGCGGGAGCGGCTCGGCAAGATCGAGAAAGAACTGGCCGATTTGCGGGCCGAGGCCGATGCGCTACAGGCTCGCTGGCAGACCGAGAAGAAGGCCGTGGCCCATCTGCGCAGCCTGCGCGAGCAGATTGAGAAGACCAACGTCGAAATCGAACAGGCCCAGCGGCAGTACGACCTGGAGAGCGTGGCCAAGCTGAAATACGGCACGCTGGCGCAGCTCGAACGGCAGCTCAAGGCCGAGGAAGCCGTCGTGTCGAGCAAAGAAGGCGCGCCTCGGCTGCTCAAAGAGGAAGTGGACGAGGAAGATATCGCCGCGGTGGTGAGCCGGTGGACCGGCGTGCCGGTCTCGAAGCTGCTCGAAGGCGAAGTGGGCAAGCTGCTGCACCTCGAAGAGGAATTGCACCAGCGCGTGGTGGGTCAGGACGAAGCCGTGACGGCGGTGGCCGAAGCCGTGCTGCGGGCGCGGTCGGGCCTCAAAGATCCCAACCGGCCGATCGGCAGCTTCATCTTCCTGGGGCCGACCGGCGTCGGCAAGACCGAGCTGGCGCGGGCGCTGGCGGAGTTTCTCTTCGACGACGAGCACGCCATGATCCGCATCGATATGTCGGAGTATCAGGAGAAGCATACGGTGGCGAGGCTGATTGGCGCGCCTCCAGGCTACGTCGGCTACGAGGAAGGCGGCCAGCTCACCGAGGCCGTGCGGCGGCGCCCCTACTCGGTGATCCTTTTCGACGAGATCGAGAAGGCGCACCACGATGTGTTCAACGTGATGCTGCAGATTCTGGATGACGGCCGGCTCACGGATGGCCAGGGGCGCACGGTGAACTTCAAGAACACCATCGTCATCATGACGTCGAACATCGGCAGCCATCGGATTCTGGAGTACCGCGGCTCATTCGAAGGCGATTCGTACGAGCGCATGAAGCAGGCCGTGCTCGAGGAGATGCGCTCGAACTTCCGGCCGGAGTTTCTGAACCGCGTGGACGAGATCATCGTGTTCCACTCGCTCTCGGAAGAGCACCTCAAGCGGATCGTCGAAATCCAGCTCGGGCATCTGAGAGCGCGCCTCGCGGACCGGCACATCGAGATCGAGCTGACGGATGCCGCGCGCACGCACCTGGTGCGCAGTGGCTACGATCCAACCTACGGGGCGCGGCCTTTGAAGCGCGCGATCCAGAAAGAGATCGAGACGCCGCTGGCGCGGCTGGTGCTGTCCGGCAAGGTGCGGGACGGGCAAACGATAGACGTCGATATCGACCCGGAGCACGGCAACCTGAAGTTCGCGCCGCGGGGGGCGGCGGCGGCAGGATGAGTCGCCCCTTAAGAAGCGGCCGGCGCACCTTCGAGAGCCTGTTCCACCGAGCGGGCGACCCGCTCCCACGAGAACCGTTCGGTAACGAGCTGACGCGCAGCGGCGGCCATGCGGAATCGCCGCTCGGCGTCTTCGAGCAGTTCGACCGAGCGCGCGGCGAAATCCGCCGGGGCGTCGGCGATGGAGATGTCCTGGCCCGGCTTCACTTCGAGGCCCTCCGCGCCAATGGTGGTGGATACCACGGGCACGCCGGCGGCCATGGCCTCGTAGATTTTGATGCGCGTTCCGCTGCCGATGCGCATTGGAACTACGGACGCCGAGGCGCCCCACAGGTAGGGGCGCACATCCGGAACCGTCCCGGTGACCAGCACCTGGGAATCGCCGCGCGCGCGGTCCAGAATCCGCGGAGGAGGATTCCGGCCGACGATCGCAAAGGTGGTCTGGGGGCGGCGGCGGCGGATCAGGGGCAGGACGCGGTCGAGAAAGTAGAGCACGGCGTCAGCGTTGGCCCACCAATCCATCAGGCCGACGAAGACGAGGTCGGCAAGGTGTGGCCTCGAAGCGGGCGGCGCGAAGTACTCGGCATCGACGCCGGTGGGAATGTCGGAGACGCGCTCGACGCCGAACATGGAGCGGATCAGCCCGGCGTCGTGGGCGGAGACGGCGATCACCGCACCGGCGGCGCGGCAGGCGGCGCGTTCGTAAGCGAACATCCGGTTCGCCTGATGGCGCAAATGCAATTTCTCCGTGAGGCCGCGAGCGTGCTGGAGACGGCGGCGCCAGATGATGGTCTCGACGTTGTGTTCGAGGAGCACGCTGCGGTCCGGGTGCGGGCAGGGGCCGGCCATGAAGAGAAAATCGACGACCACGCGATCGAAACGCATCTGCTTGAGCAGATTCGCAGCGCACTGCGCGAGCTGGGGCGATTGGTAGGTGGGAATGTTTTCCGGGACGCGGGAGAAGAGGCTGGCAAGGTTCGAACGGCGCTCGACCACCGGATACGGAAAGGGGTACGCGCGGAACGAATACTCGCCGGCGCGCGCGACTCCCTCGGGCTGGGTGGGATCGGCGAAGGCGACGTAGTGGATCTCGTGCCGCTCGGAGAGCCGCCGGAGGATGCCGAGAGTGCGAATCAGGCCGCCTCCGAGAGTGGGGTGCAGAAAGGCCGGCGCCAGCCAGAGGATTCTCATGCGCGACCGGCCATTGGGAGATTGCGGTTTGAGGTCATGAACACCCGACGACAGAATGATAGCGCGACCCGGCGGTCTGCCCCACGGGTACAATTGAACTGAGCGTGGCTGGCATGGAAAAAAGAAAGCAATCACCGGTATTCTTCTTCGCGGTTTCGCCGGCCGGGGCGCAGAGCTGCTGGCGGCCCTCGGCCGATGTCTACCGCGTCCCGCGCGGCTGGCTGCTGAAGTTCGACCTGGCCGGCGTGGACATGGAAGACGTGACGGTGGAGGTGCACAACAGCCGCGTGACCGTGAGCGGCGTGCGCCGCGACTGGCTGGTGGAAGAGGGCGCCACCTATTACTCGATGGAGATCGCTTACAACCGGTTTGAGCGGACCATCGAGCTGCCCTGCCACTTCAAGCATCCGCGAGTGGCGCTCGAGAACAAGAACGGTCTTCTGATCATCCGAATAACGGAGGCGTAACCAAATGGCCGACGTCGAAAACGTCCAGACGCTACCCTTGCTTCCGCTGAAAAACAGCGTGCTTTTTCCTTATCTGTTCATGCCGCTCGCGGTAGGCCGGAGCGCGTCGCTGGCCGCGGCCGAGGCCGCGATGGCGACCGAGGGCAAAGAGATCATCGTGGTGGCGCAGCGCGATCCGAACAAGGACGTGCCCGCCACGGCGGAAGACCTGTACACGATCGGCACCAAGGCGGTCATCAAGAAGATGGCGCGGCCGAACGAGAGCCAGATGGATCTGATCGTGCTCGGCGTCGAGCGGGTGGTGATCCTGAAATTCGAGCAGACGGAACCTCATCCCCAGGTGCGTGTGAACGCGCTCCCGCTGCCGCAGGACCACTCGCAGGAGGTGGAAGCGCTCCACCGCGCGGTGGCCGAATTGGCGGGCAAGGTGGTGACGCTGGCGCAGCCGAACGCCCCGGCGGAGCTGGCGCAGATGCTCACCCAGACCGAAGATCCGCTGCGGCTGGTCTACCTGCTGGGCTCGATGATGAACCTGGAACTGGCCAAGGAGCAGGCGCTGCTCGAAGCCCAGACCCGCGCCGAGGCGCTGCGCCTGATGCACGCCTACCTGACCAGCGAGTTCCAGGTGCTGCAGCTGCGCGACAAGATCGCCACCGAAGCGCAGTCGGAGATGAGCAAGCAGCAGCGCGAGTATCTGCTGCGCCAGCAGTTGCACGCCATCCAGCAGGAACTGGGAGAGAGAGATCCGCAACAGGCCGAAATCGAGCTGCTGCGCGAGCGGCTCGAGAAGCTGAAGCTGCCCGAGGAAGTCTCGAAAGAGGCGATGCGCGAACTCTCGCGGCTGGAGCGGCTGCCTCCAGGCGCGCCCGATTACCAGGTGATCCGTACCTATCTGGATTTCGTGGTCGAGCTGCCCTGGAACACGTTCACGGAAGACAACCTCGACATCGCACGGGCGCGCGAGATCCTGGACCAGGACCATTACGATTTGAAGGACGTCAAGGAGCGCATTCTGGAACAGCTCGGCGTTCTGAAGCTGAACCCGGAGGCAAAGGCGCCCATCCTGTGCTTCTACGGGCCGCCGGGCGTGGGGAAGACGTCGCTGGGACAATCGATCGCGCGCGCCCTGGGCCGCAAGTTCGAGCGCATGAGCCTGGGCGGCCTGCATGACGAGGCCGAACTACGCGGCCACCGGCGGACCTACATCGGCGCGATGCCGGGACGCGTGGTGCAGGCGATACGGCGCGCCGGTTCGCGGAACCCGGTGCTGATGCTGGACGAGGTGGACAAACTGGGTCGGGATTTCCGCGGCGACCCGGCCTCCGCGCTGCTCGAGATCCTCGATCCGGAGCAGAACAAGAGCTTCCGCGACAACTATCTCGATCTGCCGTTCGACCTCTCGAAGGTCTTCTTCATTACGACCGCCAACACGCTCGATACGATTCCGAGGCCGCTGCTGGACCGCATGGAGATGCTGCGGCTGCCGGGCTACCCGGAAGAGGAGAAGGCCGAGATCGCGAAGCGGTATCTGATCCCGCGCCAGTTGCGCCAGGCGGGGCTGAAGCCCGAAGAGGTGACTTTCGGAGATGGCACTCTGCACACTCTGATCGCACGCTACACGCGCGAGGCGGGTCTGCGTCAACTGGAACGGACCATCGGCCGCGTGGCTCGCAAGATCGCGCTGCGGCACGCCGAGGGCGACGTGACGGCCATCACCGTGCGCCCCGAGGATGTGGCGCCGCTGCTGGGAGCGGAGATTTTTCCGGAGGACGAGCGGCGCAAGGAGCAGCCGCCCGGGGTCGCGACCGGCCTGGCCTGGACCGAGACCGGCGGCGAGGTGCTGTATATCGAGGCGACGCTGCTCCCCGGTGGCAAGGGACTGACCATCACGGGCCAGATCGGCGAAGTGATGCAGGAATCGGCGCGCGCGGCGCAGAGCTACATCTGGTCGCACGCCGAGGATCTGGGTGTCGACCCGGCGGTCTTCAGGGACGCGGGCGTCCACCTGCACGTGCCGGCCGGCGCGGTGCCGAAGGACGGACCTTCGGCCGGCGTCACGATGGCCACGGCGCTGGCTTCGCTCTACACGCAGACGCCGGTGCGAACGGACACGGCCATGACCGGAGAGATCACGCTGACCGGGCTGGTGTTGCCGATCGGCGGGTTGAAGGAGAAGGTGCTGGCCGCGCGGCGCGCCGGCATCCACCGCATCATCGCGCCGAAGGGTAACGAGAAGGACTTGCAGGATTTCTCGGGGGCGGTGCGCAAGGAGACGGAGTTCATCTTCGTAGAGCGGATTGAGCAGGTCCTGGAGGCGGCGTTTCCGCGCGCGGCGGAAGAGGTGGAGAGTTTGAAGGCGGGGTAGCGCGGGCGGGTCTGGAGACCCGCTGCAGGCGTGGACGCCTGCCCCACTCAGACCCGGCGGACCTTGATGCCCGCCTCCTGGAAGAGCACTTCGACCAGGCTGAAGTGCTGATCGTAGTAGTCGCTGGAGTACTGGGACATGCGCGCGTCGGAGACGACCACCTGGCAGATGCCGGCCTGCACGATCGCGCGCGCGCAGTCCATGCAGGGCATGATCTCTACGTAGATGGTGCAGCCCTCGGTGGCGGTGCCGGCGCGGGCGGCGTTGCAGATGGCGTTGCGCTCGGCGTGCTCCATCCACAGGTATTTGGTGGGGCGCTCGAGGCGCTCGGGCACGTTGTCGCGGATGCCGCGCGGGAACGAGTTGTAGCCGGTCGAACGGATCTCGTGCGCGGGGCCGACGACGACGCAGCCGATCTGCGTGTTGGGGTCCTTGCTGCGCGAGGCGATGACTTTGCAGATGCTCAGGTAATACTCGTCCCAGGTTGGCACCACTCGTGGTTCGGTCATTAAGCTGATCTTCGCACACCGGCGGGTCTGGAGACCCGCTGCAGGCGTGGACGCCTGCCCCACATAGGCTGGGCTAGTCGAAGTCGAAGAGGCGCTTGCCCGCTACGGTCGAATGGAAGCCGTAGGCGGCCACGGCCAGGACCGACAGCAGCGCGACCAGCGAGGAGGGGATGTACCAGGCGGAGAAATCCAGGGTGAGCGGCGCGCTCAGCAGAACATCCGCAGTGAAGATGCTGATCACCAGGGGCACGATTCCGTAGCGAAGGAGCAGCACAACGAAGACCACATACACCAGGGCCATGACGGGGAGTATCCACAGGCCTTCGTCCGCGCCGAGCCCCTTGACCAGCACGCAGATCGCAACGAAGCCCACCGCCGCAAGCCAGTCCTTCCGGAGAATCAGGCGCAACAGAAACATGAGCAGGAAGGTGGCGAAAGCGAACATGATGCCGCCCGCCATGTGGCCGAGTGCGCTGCCGACGACATGACCGATGCCGGAGAGCATTCCCAGGTCCCCGGAACCGGACAGCGAGCCGAGATGCAGGCTGATCAGCCCAGCGGCCTGAAATAGAAGGACCCAGAACATACCGAAGGCGACCCCGATCAGGAGGTCGCCGCCGGCCAGCGGATCGCGCAGTTTGCCGCTGAGAATGCGGCTCCAGGAGACGATGGTCTGCGGCCAGCGCCGGCGCACGATCGGCTCCAGGGCCAGGTAGAGCACCCAGATCATGGCGGCGTTGAACAGCGCCCGGCTCATCGCGTCGATCAGCAGGCCCAGTTCGTCGTCGTTCGGAACGTGGTTCATGATGAAGAGGTATTCGAGCATGTAGAGCGCGAACATGAATCCGCCCAGGCGCATGGCTCCACGGACGTCGCTGCGGTTGAGCTTTGTGTTGCGGCGCGCGATCAGCGCGGCAACGATGAAGATGATGCAAAGCAGCGTCATGACCATGATGTCGCGGGCCCGCGCAGCCGCGCCGCTGTCGTATGCTTGCAGGCGCCAGGGGCGGGTCCAGGCTCCGATCATGTGGAAGTAAACCGGCTTGCCGCGCCAGGATGCGGCTTCGACGCGCAGGGGGAGCTTGGGAGCGCCGGGATAGGTTCCGGTCCAGGCGGCGCGGGCATCGAAACCGACTTCGGGCAGCCACTGCGGATCGGCAGGCTGGAACTTCGCCGGATCGAGACCGGCGGCTGCAAACAGCGCTTTCCAGTCGGTCGAGGGCGGAGGTCCGGTGCTGTGGTCCACCTGCGGAGGCATGGCGGAGAGATAGGTCAGCCGTCCCTGGGGGTCGAGCAGCAGCAGGACCTCCCCAGAGACGTTGATGTGCGGATGGTCCGGCGAGACCTCCAGTTCATAACCGGGATCGAAATAGCGGGGGCTCTGGCGATACCAGAAGTGCACCAGGTCGGGCTGGCCGTCTCCGATGCGGGCCCACCGGGCGTGAGAAGGATCGTGCTTGGGAACATACTGCGCGTATTCGTAGGAGAAGTCGAAACCGCCCGCCGTTCCCAAGGCACGGTCGGTGTAGCCGAGCCGGTTGACCACTTCGCGGGCCTTGACCGTGATGGCCTCCGCGGAGTTCTCGAACGGAATCTTCTGAAGCAGGCTCAGTTTGCTGTTCAGCAAGGCGGCGGCGATCATGGCCACGACCACGCCGCCCAGGAGCGTCATGGCGACCCCGGGCCGCAGGCCTTCGCTGGCGCCCGATGCCGCGACCATATCCGGCGAAGGCGTCTCTCCGGCGGCGAGTGCGGCGGCCAGCGGATCGCCTCCCGGCAGAGCCGCGGCCACGGCCAACGGGGAGGCAGGGCGCTGGCGCGGATCCGGCGCAAGACAGCGGAGGATGACGCGCTCGACGGCGGGGTCAATCTCCTTGACTAGCGTGACCAGGCTGGGCGGCGCGGAACTTTCCTCCAGTTTGCGCAATCCGTCCAGCGTGTCCGCTTCGAAAGCGCGCTTGCCGGTGAAGACCTCGTAGAGCACCAGGCCGAGCGAGTAGATGTCGCTGGCGGGTGTGACCTCTTTGCCGGCGAGCTGCTCGGGGGCCATGTAGGCGGGCGTTCCGTGGCGGATCTCGTGCTGCTGGATCTGGCCGCTCAGCGCCGCGAGGCCGAAATCGGCGATCAGCACGTTGCCTCGGCCGTCGAGCATGACGTTCGATGGCTTGAGATCGCGGTGCAACACACCCTTGTCGTGCGCCGCAGCGAGGCCGGCGCAGAGCTTGCGGGCGATCTCGAGAGCCTTGTCCGCGGGCAGGCGGCCGATGCGGCGGAGCAGCGACCCGAGGTCCTCGCCGTCGACATACTCCATGGAGATGAAGGGCAGGCCGTCGATCTCGCCGATGTCGTAAACGCGGCAGACGTTGGGATGGGACACCTGGCGCGCGATGCGCACCTCGTTGCGGAAGCGGGCCAGGGCGCGCTCGTCTTCGGCGATCGCCTCGGGGAGGAATTTCAGCGCGACGGGCTGGCCGAGTTTTAGATCGGAGGCGCGGTAGACCTCGCCCATGCCGCCGGCGCCGAGCAGCGCGATGACGCGGTAGCGTTCGAGAAGCAGCGTGCCGGGCGGGAAGCGGCCCTCATCGGTGGCGCTGGCGGAACTGGGCGGCGACGCCGAAGTCCGGGAGCGCGGGCGCACGGGCTCGACGATGGTCTCGGTTTGCGAACGGGGGGCGGGAGGACCAAGCGGCGCGGCGCAACTCGAGCAAAAGCGGCTGGTATCGGGGTTCTGTGTGGCGCAACTTGGACAACGTAGCATCGGTCGTAGTGTAGCAATCTCCATGCCCACGGCGGCACGCTGAAGCGCAATGCCGCATACTTTTTGCTGTGGGGCGGACCCCCTGGTCCGCGGCCGACGCCTCCGTCGGCCTGCTCCTCGAACCGATCAGCTTGATTCATCAGCGAGAGAGCGGGTCCAGGGGGACCCGAGCCGACCAGCGGGTCCGCCCCACACTCTTATTGCACAAAAGTATGCGGCGTACGCTGAAGCCTGCGCCACACCTATATACTCGAATTTGAGGAGACAGACCCTGGCTCTGGCGGCGCTGCTGGCGCTGGCCATCATCCGCCTGTGGCTCATGCCGCTGCCGTCGAGTTTGTGGACGGATGAAACGGGCACGGTCTGCGTGGTGCGCTACGGAGCTTCGCACGCGGAGACCGCGGTTTCGCTCTACTATCCGCTGGCTCGGGCGGCCGCGGCTCTGGGCGGCTCCTCCGAGGTGGTCTACCGCCTTCCCTCAGTGCTGGCGATGGGCCTGGCCCTGTTCCTGATCGCGCGCCTGGCCGCACGCTTGATCCACCCCCAGGCGGCGTGGTTTGCGGCCTTCCTCTGCCTGGCGATGCACGGCTTCAACTTCCAGGCGGCGGACGCGCGCCCGTATGGCCTGGGCACGGCGGTCATGGCGGCCGGGCTGTGGTTCCTGG
>DATNLV010000357.1:0-2190 GCA_035602665.1 Bryobacteraceae bacterium
TGGGCCAATCTTCATGTCGATGATGCCGTGATCGCCGAAGGACTCGATGGGCCTGCCGTTCTTCGCATCCAGTTCGACCAGCCGGTAGCCAGTCGTGATGAAGAGGATGCGCTCGTCGTTCTTGCCGTCGGTCCAGTAGGAAACGCCGCGGCCCGAGAGCTGGCGGGGCGCATTGGCCGCGCGTGCACCTTCGTTCAGGCTGTACATCCACTTGAGTTCCCCGGTGCGGGCATCGAGCGCCACCGCATCACGCCGCGACCCGGCCGTCGTATAGACCGTGCCGTTGATCTCCAGCGGCGTGCCTTCGAGCTTGTATTCAGGCCGCCCGCCGAACTGGTCGGTCTTGAAGTGCCATGCCACTTCCAGCTTGCTGAAATTGGAGGCGTTGATCTGGTCCTGCGGGGAATAGCGCGAGCCGGTCGGGTCGGCGAAGTACATCGGCCAGTCGCCCCGGGCGGTGGAGGGCTGGCCATAGGGCTGCCCTGCTGTCTGCGCCCAGCCGGAGCTAAGCACCAGGAGCGCCGCCAGCGAGAGCACCGGCGTGGCCACCGACCGCACCCGGAAAGGCAGACGAGCGGAATCAGAACCAGCAGAGAAAGTCGACATGATATTGAGTCTCCGATCCGGAATAGCTGCGGCTCACGCGGCCGCGTGGCTCGGTTGCGCGGCGGGCAGGTGCTGCACCATGCGCGCCACGTCGGGCATTCCGAGCAGCAGTATCTCGGAGGTCTCGGCGGCCCTGAAACGAACCGTCTCGCCCGTATCGAGGTAGACCGAGGTATAGGCCCGGAAGCTCTGTGTCTCGAGCGCGCCCCGCCCGGACAGCACCAGGAAGATGCCGCGCCCCGCTGCCGTAAAGATGGCGCCGGGAAGCACCCGGTAGGATGCGCAGCGAATCCTGCAGTCGCTGAACGTCCCCAGCGCCTTCTCATCCACGCCTTCCATGCCTTCGACCGGCATCCACCGGTAGCCGGCAGGGTGCATGAGGACCGGCCGGCTGTATTGCGGGGCTGCGTATTCGAGCTTGCGGCCGGCGGCCTGTTCCCACACCGCCTCGAAGCCGTCCATGTTCTTCTTGCCGGGGACGCCGGGATTGCGGCGAAACACGCCCTGCTCGAACACGCCGATCTTGCACAGCTCCCGCTTGGCGTCGACGATCTGCTGCGGGGTCAGCAGTCCGGAACCGCTCGGTCCGCCGAACTGGAGCGTTGCCACGTAGGAGGGTTCGACGTCCGGCCCCTGCGGACCATAGTGGGTTCCCTCCGGAAAATAGCCGACCACGCCCGGCGTCATCTTGCCGTCATGGTCAAAGTCGCACTCGCCTTCGATCTGCACCCGGAACTGGCAGAAATTGTGCCGATGCCGCGGCGACTCGAAGTCGCCATACTGGCGAAACAGTCCGAATTTGAAGTTCCCCGGCGAGGCGGGATCGCCGATGAGCATCAGCTGCTTGCCGACCTTGCCCGACCGCACGCCTTCCCCGACGTTGACGGCCACCGGCACTTCATCGCCATGGACTATCTGCATTTCCGGCTCCTAAGGATCCCGCGCTACCAGCTTGTTTGCCTTGGGACAGCGGGAAATCATACTGGATTGTCCGATGCTGCGCCGCGCAATGACGCCCTTAGGGCGAGAGCACCTCGAGCGAACGGTTCTTCGACGGCGGCCCCATGACGCCGATGAACAGCGCCACCAGCGCCATGCTGCCGGCGATCAGCAGGAATACCCAGGACACCCCGTAGTGCCCGAGGATGAAGGCGATCAGGAAGCCGCTGAAGGTGGCGCTGATACGCGCCCACGAATAGACGAATCCCACTGCCTGCACCCGGATGCGCGTCGGGAACAGTTCCGCCTGGTAGGCGTGGAAGTTGTAGCTGAGTATCGCCGCGCTCAGCAGTTCAAAGCCCCCGATCGGAATGATCACGTAGGGGCTGCGGAAGTACGAGAACGCGAGCCCGGCCGCCGCTACGGCCAGGGCCGCGGCGACGATCTGCCACTTGCGCTCCACCCGGTCGGCGAACGACAGGCACAGCAGCGGACCTAAGGGGGCGACCAGCGCCATGCCGAAGGTATAGCCCAGGCTGTGGCTGATGCTGACTCCGCGGTGTACGAGGAAAGTCGGCATCCAGTTGATGAAGCCGTACAGGCCGATTCCCTGCAGCACGTGGAAGATGCTCAGCATCACGGTGC
>DATNLV010000372.1:0-11754 GCA_035602665.1 Bryobacteraceae bacterium
GGTGAGAGGGCCAGGTTGGCTGGAGGCCGCCACGCCCCAGGCGACGAGGACACCAAGGGCTCCCAGCAGGCACAACACGAACCGCTTCACAAGACCTCCCGACCTCGGCAACTGCGAACCAGGATACAACACGAGGGCCGAATGCGGCGGGTTTGCGAACGGAAATGGAATTGCGCCTCCGATGTTCGGGTGGTGGCTGGGCGGATAATATCGGAAGCGGAGGAGAGGGCGAGAAATGGGTAATACCGAAGTGAAGGTCTTCGATCCGCGCGACCCCTCTACTGGTTTGAGTGGGGCGGAGTTGCTCGACGCCAGCGTTGCCGAGCGCGGCGGGCAATGGTGGATGTACCTGGCGGGCCAGGCCCGCGGCTACGGAGCAACCGAGCTCTACAGCGCGTCCCTACCCTCGGGAGCGCCGCTCTCCGCCACCGCCTGGAAGCTCACCTGCGATGCGGCGGGAGAACTCGTGCCCGTTTCAGACCGTACCCTTAGCCGGCCATGGGACGGCAATGGCGGGCGGCACTGCCCCTCCTATGTCAGGGGATGGGACCCTGGCAAACGCGAGTGGGTGGAGCGCCTCTACTACGCAGGCGCGGCGGAGAACCTGTGGGGGCCGTACACGATCGGCTTTCTGGAATGGGACGGAGAGCGCTGGGTGGACCAGCCGGAGCCGGCCTTCGTGGCCGGGGAAGACTGGGAGCACGGGAGCGTTTACGAACCAAACCTCATCTACCACGATGGCAAATGGAAGATGTGGTACGTCGCCGGAGCGAACCAGGAGGATTACCTCGTACAGGGCTACGCGGAAAGCGAAGATGGTAAAACCGGCTGGAGCCAGCATCGGATATTTGCGCCGCCGGAAATGAGGATGTTCGATTTTTGCGTTCGCGAGCGCGGAGGATCATTCGACGCGATCTTCGCACGGGTGTGGGTCAAAGAGGGCACAGCGCCGACGGGGACCGGATTGTGGTGGGCGAGGGCCGCCCACCCGTCCGGCGCGCTGTCCGACTGGAGCCAGCCAGTTCAGATCATGACCGCCGAGGACCGCGGATGGCACTCCGGCCCGTGGAAGCCCTCGTTCCAGTTAGACCGGTCAGGCGGGGAGCGTGCGCTGGTGTTCTTCGATGGCCTGTATCGAACCAGCGATCCGGGGCCGTTCCCGTTCGCCTTCACCCTTGGCTGCGTCGAAGTATGTCTCCCGGCCGGGCGCACGACATAGAAATGGAGCCGTGAGGGGGGGCGGGCTGAAGCCCTCCCTCCCGCTTCGCTCTGACGCGGCTTGAGCAGCCCTCCCAGCCGGTGTTCCCTTGGGCCGCAAGTTATGATGGGACCGTGGTGACCGGCACCTTCCGCCTCCTCGACCGCATCTTCCACGCCTTCGCGCCCGGCAAGAACGGCGAAGCCAGGCGCGTGGTCATCTATGGCGCGGGGCAGGCGGGCGAGATGCTCGTTCGCGAGATCCGTTCCAACTCGCGTGCGGCCTACGATGTCCGCGGCTTCATCGACGATGACGGCGCCAAGGCCGGCACGCACGTCCATCGCGTTGCGGTCCTCGGCGCAGGCTCCGATCTCAGGGCCATCGCCGCCCGCACTCCGATCGACCAGGTACTCATCGCGATCCCCTCCGCCAGCGGCATCCAGATGACCGCCATCCTGCGGCACTGCCGCGATGCCGGACTTCCCTGCCAGACGACCCCGAGCCTGGGCGAGCTCATCGAGCGGGACCACCTGGCCGCCCAGATCCGCGACATCGCCGTGGAGGACCTGCTCGGCCGCACGCCCATTTGTCTCGATGAATCGGCGCTGCGGGCCCGGCTGGAGAATGCCGTTGTGGTCGTGACCGGCGCGGCCGGATCCATCGGTTCCGAGATCTGCCGCCAGGCCGCCCGCTTCGGGCCTCGCTCCATCGTGGGCTTCGACGCCGCCGAAACTCCCCTGTTCCACCTCGAGCGCGAGATGCGCGCCGCTTTCCCTCACGTTCTGTTCCACCCCGAGATCGGCAACGTTCAGAACTCGGCCCGTCTCGCCGAGCTCTTCGAAACCTACGGTCCCTCGATCCTGTACCACGCCGCGGCCTATAAGCACGTCCCCATGATGGAATCGAGCCTCCTCGAGGCCGCTGAGAACAACATTCTCGGCACCGCCAACGTCGCCGCCGCCGCGGCCGAATACGGTATCGACGACTTCGTGATGATCTCGTCGGACAAGGCCGTGCGGCCGGCCAACATCATGGGCCTGACCAAACGCATGGCCGAGCTCATTGTCGCCTCGCTTCAGAACGGCGCCACCCGATTCGTCTCCGTCCGCTTCGGAAACGTCCTGGGCTCGAACGGCAGCGTCATCCCCATCTTCAAAGAGCAGATCGCCGCCGGCGGTCCGGTCACCGTCACTCACCCGGACATGCAGCGCTACTTCATGACCATTCGGGAGGCCGTCCAACTCGTGCTCCAGGCCTCGACCATGGGGAAGGGCGGGGAAGTCTTCGTCCTCGACATGGGCCAGCCGGTGAAGATTGTCGAGCTCGCCCGCAACCTAATCCTGCTTTCCGGCCTTCGGCCGGACGACGACATCAAGATCGAGTTCACCGGCGTGCGTCCCGGCGAGAAGCTCTTCGAGGAGCTGAGCGCGTACCAGGAGAACACGCTGCCCACCTTCCACGAGAAGATCAAGATTTTCGCCGGCGCCCCGGTGCCCGCGGAGAAGATGCAAGAGGAACTGGAGGCCGTCCGCCGCCTATGCGCTCTGCGTGACGCCCGCGGCCTGGTCCTGCGTCTCAAGGAACTGGTGCCCGACTACTGCCCCAGCGCCGACATCCTCCGGACCTTTTTCGGCGAGCCCTCCGAGATCCCCGCGCTCCCCGCCAAAGCCGCCGAGGCCTTGGACCGCTGACCGCCCGTAGGGCTCCGCACGAGGTGGGTGAGCCCGCACCATCCCCCATCCCTAGGGAAAGCCGCGGCCCTGCCGATAAAGATAGATGAGTGTGGGTTGCCATGCGTCCGCCTTGCAGATGATCGGGGCTGGCGGGTGCAACGGCGCCAGAGAATAGCAATGCGAAAGAGCCGCGACATCCTCGGCGCCGCCTTGTTTGCCAGTGTGACGGCCTTGGCCCTCGATCCGGGGAGGGCCATCAACCAGTACGGCCACGATGCCTGGTCCGCGCAAACCGGCCTGCCCGGGGAGGCCGTCTACCAGATCCTCCAGGGTCGCGACGGCTATCTGTGGCTGCGCAGCTCGGCTGGACTGGTGCGGTTCGACGGGGTCCGTTTCGTATTGACCGAGCCTGTCGTCGACGGCCGTCCGCTGCGCGAGCCCATCAAGGCGATCTGCCTGGACAGGGACGGCGATCTGCTGGTCCGTAGCACCTCGCGCACCCTGCACTATAGCGGGGCGACCTTCACCGACTACCGCCGGGCTGGAGAACTGCCCAGCGGGGACATCCGCGCCGTGTTCGAAACCAGCGACCGGCAGATCCTGCTCGGTTCGGACAACTTCATCTACGCCATCACGAAAGACGGCCCCGTGCAACTGCTTGAGGGAACCAGCTGGATCTCCGGGTTCCTGGAAGAGCAGCCCGGGAAAGTCTGGATCTCAGGCCTGACCGGGCTGTACCTGTACGAGCACGGGAAGGTGACGCGGCTGTCCGTCCCAGCCGATCGACTGCAGGCGATGGTGCTGGAGCCCGACGCTCCGAACCGGACCTGGGTAGGCACCATCGGCGGACTGCGGCTATTCGAAGACGGCCGGGTGGTCGAGACGCCTGTGACCCGCCGGATTTCGAGCGGGGTTTCGTCGATGGTCAAGGACCGCGACGGCAACCTCTGGGTGGGCACCATGGGCGGGCTGTACCGCGTCAGGGGAACCGAGGTCTCGAATTTCAACGCGCTGACCGGCCTGGCCGACAACCGCGTGCTGTCGTTGTTTCAAGATCGCGAGGGGAGCGTGTGGGTGGGCACGGCGAGCGGTCTGGAGCGGCTGCGGGACACGCGCCTGCTCACGCTGACCTACCGGGAAGGGCTGCCGGCCGATTCGGCGGACAACGTGATGGTGGCGCGCGACGGAAGCGTCTACGCATTCTGCAGCGGCGGCGGGCTGGCGCGCATTCGCGGCCGGCGGGTGGAGGCTTTCACCGTCAAGAACGGGCTGCCGAGCATTTACAGCGACGGCCTGTTCGAGGACCGGGAGGGGACCGTCTGGCTGGGCACCAATGTTGGACTGGCGCGTTTCGAGAACGGGAGGTTCCGGCTCTTCACCGGTCAGGGGCACATGTCCCGATACTACATCTCCGCGGTGAGCGAAGACAGTGAGGGTCTGATCGTTGCCACTTCCGAGGAGATGATACTGCGCTTCAAGAACGGAAAGGTGTCTCCCTGGACGTTTCACGGTAAGACCACGCCGCTCTCGGTGCGCGGAACCTACACCTTCACCATCTACCGGAGCCCCGATGGAACGTTATGGTGCGGGACCGTTCGGGGCCTTTTCCGGTTCCGGGAGGGCGAACCGCCGGAAGGCGCCCTGCAAAAACAGGTGACATTCCCGGTGACCACCATTCTCGACGATGGACGCGGGAGCCTCTGGCTGGGCGGAAGAATTCCCGGGCTCACGCGCTTCCGCATTGGCGACGGCCGCGTGACCCGCTATGCGAGTAAGGACGGGCTGTTCGATAGCTATCCTTCCGGGATTCTCAGCGATGACGAAGGCAACCTGTGGATCAGCACGCCGAACGGATTGTGGGTAGCCGGCAGGAAGGACCTCGACGATTTCGCCGAGGGCCGCGCCGGGATGGTGCGGGCGACAACCTACAGCACTCTGGACGGCATGAAGACCGCCGAGGCGTCTCAGCCACTATCACAGCCGGCGGCTTGCCGCACTCGTGACGGCCGGCTCTGGTTCGCCACCCAGAAGGGGCTGGTCATCGCCGATCCGCGCCATCTCGAGACCAACGGCATCATTCCTCCGGTGCTGGTCGAGGAAGTGGTTGTGGACGGCCACTCCATGCCGCCTCGGGCCGGCCTGGAGATCGCCGCGGGCGCCGACCGCCTGGAGTTTCACTACACCAGCCTGAGCCTGCTTGTGCCCGGCCGCGTGCGGTTCCGCTACAAGCTGGAAGGTTACGATCAGGACTGGGTGGAAGCGGGCGCCAGGCGCGTCGCCTACTATACGAAGCTGCCGCCGGGGCGCTATCGGTTTCAGGTCCTGGGTTCGAACGATGACGGCCTCTGGAACCCGGCTGCCGCCACGCTGGCATTCCATCTTCGGCCGCGCTTCTACCAGACCGGCTGGTTCTTCTGTATCTGCGCCGCCGTTATGATCGGGCTGGTGGCGACTGGCCAGAAGCTGTACACGCGCGGCCTACGGAACCGCGCCGCCCGCCTCGCGCGCCTGGTGGAGGTGCGCACGGAAGAGCTGCGCGATGCCAAGGACGCGGCGGAAGCGGCGAACGGGGCCAAGAGCGAGTTTCTGGCCAACATGAGCCATGAGATACGAACGCCCATGGCCGGGGTCCTGGGCATGGCCGATCTGCTGCTGGGGAGCGAACTCACGGCCGATCAGCGTTGGGACCTCAACGCGCTGCGCTCCTCCGCCGATTCGCTGCTCACCGTCATCAACGACATTCTCGACTTCTCGAAGATCGAAGCAGGGCGGCTCGATCTGGAGAGCATGGAGTTCAATCTCCGGGATCGCATCGAGGAAGCAGTGCAGAGCCTCTCCCTGAAGGCGTACGAAAAGAAACTGGTGTTGCTGTGCGCCATCGCGGAAGAGGTTCCCGAAAGCGTCGTGGGGGACTGGGTCCGGTTGCGCCAGGTGGTGCTGAACCTGGTGGCGAACGCGATTAAGTTCACGGCGAAGGGAGAGGTGATCGTAGAGGCGCGGGCCGACGGAGCCGGCGACGAAGGCGTCGTGGTGCATTTCGTCGTCAGCGATACTGGCATCGGCATTCCGCGCGACAAGCAGGAGTCCATTTTCGCGGCCTTCACCCAAGCCGATGCGTCCACCACGCGGGAGTTCGGCGGCACGGGGCTGGGCCTGACCATTTCGGCCCGCCTGGTGGACATGATGGGCGGCCGGATCTGGGTGCACAGCGAACCGGGCCACGGCAGCAGGTTTCATTTCACGGTCCGGTTCGGCACGGCGGCCGCGCAGGCCTCCGCCCCATGCGGGAAATCGTACCCGGCGCTGGCCGGCTGCCCGATCCTTATCGCCGACGAACACGCGGCGACTCGCAAGGCGCTGGCGGCGAGGGTGGCGCGCTATGGGCTCCAGCCGGAGACGGCGGCCAGCGCTGGCGAGGCGCTCGAAATGCTGGCCCATGCCGCCCAATCCGGGGCGCCGTTCGGAGTGCTGCTGTGCGACCTCGACCTGCCCGGAGCGAACGCCGTCCACGTGGCCGAGCGGCTCCGGCAGGAGGCGCTGAAGATCGTCCTGATGCACGCGAGCGCCCAGCCCGCCGACACGGCCCGGTGCCAGGCATGGGGGGCATCTGCCCTGCTGAAGAAGCCGGTTCGGGGGGTCGAGCTGCGGATGGCGATCGCCGCGGCGCTATCGCCCGAGGTCCCGGGCGGACCGCCGGGCTCCACGGTTGCGGCTCCAACGCCCGGGAGCTGTCGCCTGCGGGTTCTTCTGGCCGAGGACAATCCAGTCAACCAGAAGGTTGGCCGGCGGACGATCGAGAAGTTCGGCCATTCGGTGCTCGTCGTCGGCGATGGCCGGCAGGCAGTCCAGGCGATCCAGGAACAGGAGTTCGACCTGGTTCTGATGGATGTCCAGATGCCTGAACTGGACGGCATGAAGGCGACTGCCGCAATCCGGCACAGCGAACTGACAACCGGCAAGCACCAGCCGATCTACGCACTGACGGCGCACGCCATTAAGGGAGATGCCGAACGGTGCATCGCCGCCGGCATGGATGGGTACCTGTCGAAACCGATCAAAGTTCAGGAACTGGCGGCGGTGTTGGCCCAGATCGAGGCAAGACAGTTTCGGTACACTCTGGGCCAGTCGGGCCCGGTCGAGGTATCCCACGCCGAGGCTTGGGGGGAGGAGACGTCCTCAACTACCCTTGCTCGCGGGGACGGGACCGTGTAGGCCCGCCGCGGCTCTGTGCGCGGCGGGCGGCAAGCGGCCGGGAGTCGGACGCGGGCGGAGACTGCTCAAGCGGTCAGGCTCTGGATACGTTGAGCGAGGGCGTCGGACCGGAAGGGTTTTGGAAGGAAACGGTGGCGGGGAATGTCCGTCGGGGGCTCGGCCACAAAGCCCGCGATGTACAGCACCTCGATTCTTGGGTAGTCGGCATTGACCTTGTGCCCGAGTGTTATGCCATCCATCCGGGGCACCCGAATTTCCGTTACCAGCAATCGAATTCTACCGGACAGGCGCCGCAGTAAGTCGAACGCGGCCAGGCCGTCTTCGGCCTCCAGTACCTCGTAGCCCTGGCGTAGAAGGACGTTCCGGACGACCGTGCGCACCTCGGGTTCGTCGTCCACCACCAATGCCCGGTGCGCGACCACTACCTGTCGGCTGCCCTCCACGATGCCAGGCGGCTTCATCCGTGAGAAATGTCCTAACTCTTAAGGGAGTGGGCCGGCCTCAAGAAATAGAGGTGCACCTCAGATTGTGCGGGTAGCCCACCGCCAGGGTGGAGGGCTTGCCGGGCACTGGCGCGCCTCAGTCAGAGTCAGAAGGCTGAAGGAGTTTGGTGAGCGACAGCAGCAGATCCAGGCGCTGGCGCCCGATTTCCATGGCGGGATCGATGGGGACGCCGGCATCCAGGGCGCTGTCAACGTCGCAGTAGCCCGAATTCGGGCGGACACTCTTGATCATGCCGACGGCGCCGGCCACCAGGGCGGAGCTGAAACTGGTACCCCACACGGCTGCATAGTTCCCGCCGGGGAAAAGCGTCACCAACGCCTCGCCCGGCGCCGAAGTTTCAACAGCGCTGCCGGAGTTACTGAACGAGCTAATGACGTCGGAGGAGTTCACCGAACCGACCCCGAACACGTGCCGGTAACCGGCGGGATACATGACCGTCTCCGTGCCCTGATTGCCGGCGGAGGCGACGCAGATGACGCCGTTGCCTGTCGCGTAGGCAATCGCAGCTTGGAGCACCGGCGACGACGTCGGGTAAGCGAAGCTCATACTGATCACGCCGGCCCCGTTGTCCACCGCATAGCGAATCGCTCTGGCAACATCGTAGATCGAGGCGGTGCCGTCCGCATGGAATGCCTTGAGCGGCATGATCCTCGCGCCCGGCGACACCAGATGAATGAGGCCGGCGACCATGGTGCCGTGTCCGAAAGCGGAAGGCAAGCCGTTCCCGTCCAGCAGTTCCACCGTAGATTGGTCGAGAATCTCGACGGTCGATTGCTGCAGCCCCACCACAACCTGCTTGGTATCGAGCAGCTCCACGGTTGACTGCTGGAGCGCGGCGGAGATTGCGTCGGGAAGGTCGAGCAGTTCCGAGACTGTATCGGGGCGGTCGCGCGTGAAGTCGTAACCCGGCACCAGCGCGCCGGCAAGCGCGGGGTGGTTCGGATCCACTCCGGTGTCGATGATGGCGATGACTGCCGAGCCGGGGCCAAACGACGACTGCGCGGCGCCCAGTTCAATCATCTGCGTCCCGGGCTGGTTCACGTACGTCGCGAGAACGGTACTGCCGTAATACTGGACCGTCGCGCGGGTGGCGAGCAGGCCGCCAACCGCCTGCAGGGACACCGAGGACTGCGACGAGGGATCGGCTTCCGTGGAACTCACCGTCGCATTGGGCTCCAAGTCGACAACGCCTGGTTCGGAAGCCAGGTTCGCGAGGTCAGCGGCCGATAACGGGGTTGTTGCACTGACGGAGTAAAAGTTGCCCGGCGGAGTGATGGGCGGGGTCGCAACACTGAGCCGATACTTGGCAGCGAGAGAGCTGATCGGCGTTCCTGGCGTGGCCCCGACGATGAGGTTCGGTGCACCGGCCAAGACCGGGTTGGGTGCACTCGACTGTCCATCCAGCACGGGGCTCGCCCCGAGGGCGCCCAACAGCAGGCAACACGCCCCAAGGCGGGCCAAGTAGCGCCACGGAGTCATCAGCCCCGATCTCCGAGTGTGCCGGCATCCAACAGAGAGCCCAGGGGTAGGTCGATCCGCTGTCCCCGGTCCTTCAGCGCGAGCCGCAAGGTGACGTTCTTGCGAATCGGCGACCCGATGAGGAATTCTCCGAACCGGTTGGTGGCGGATTCACTGAAGATCCGGCCTCGCGAGACCATCTGCACCGGGATCCCTTCCATAGGCCCCTCCTGGCCCCCCTCGTTGGCGATTTCACCGATGATCTCGGCTTCCTCGCCGCCCAGCAACGGTTCGACCTTCAGATACACGGCATAGTGGGAGGCGCGGAACGTCAGCCGGGCGCCCTCCTGTCCGGCGTTCCCAGCCCGCGACCGCACACCCGCCGGTTGCCAATCCAGAGGTCGAGTGTCTGTTAGATGCCCGAGGATCACGGTAAGATTCTCGATCCAGCCGGACGAACGCACTTCTGTGACAATCTTTTTCGCGCCCTCGACGAGCTCTGGGGGGACTGCCAGCAAGCGCTCATTGAGCGCCATCCTGGCCACGGCGAAGAAGCGGTTCGCGGTTGCCCCGCAGCGGGCGCACCCTGCATCGAGGTGTGCTTGCAGTTCAGCCCGAACTTCCTCACTGCCGACCTGGCGCGCGAAGTCAGCCCAAAGCTCGTCGCTGAAGTGCCGCGCTCCGGAGTCACGCTTCCCTGGCTTCAATTCTTCCTCCTCTCCATCGACACCGCGTCACCTATAGAGGGCGTGGCATGTTCTAGGAAATATAGCCGCATTTGTTACTTTCTAGTTAACCGACTCAGCATGACTTAGCCTTCCGGGTTCGCCAATCAGCAGGAACGGAGCCCAGAAATACGGGTGCGGGTAGCGCTCTCGGATGTCCCGCATGGCCCCCTGGACCGCCGTGGCCAGGGAGGCGCCGCCGCCGACCTCCCGGTAGAAACTGCACATGAACTCCTTGGTGCAGGCATCGTCGACGTCCCAGAGCGTTACCAGAAGGCTGCGCACGCCCGCCTGCAGGAAGCCGCGCATTAGCCCCAGGAGTTCATCTCCGCCCACGGCAACCGCCAGCCCGCTGCTACAGGCGCTCAGAGTGAGTAGTTCGACATTCAAATTCAGCCGGTTCAGATCGATCATGCTCAGCCGGGAATCGGCCAACTGGAGGGCCGAGAACATAGGATTGTCGCGGCGGAAGATGCCGTGCGCCGCCAGGTGGAGGATGCGGGATTCGGGCGCGTGCCGGCGGAAGGCCTCGAGCGAGGCAGCCTCGCCCAGCAGCAATCTGGCATCGGGGAGCGTCCGTGCTACCAGGCATGCTTCTTCCTCAATGCGGGGCGTCCGCGCATCGGGCACCGCCATCACCACTGAGCCTCGGGTAGGCCGGACCCATCGCTCGCGGCAGCGTGCGAGCACGCCCGCGCTGGGAGCCACGGACAGAGTGAACCGGTCCACCAGGGCGCTCGATCCATCGTGCAAGGCGGCGAAGGGCAGCCCATGCAGATCGCGGTGTGGAGCGATGATCAGGTGCCGGTAGCCGGACAACCGGTCCTCCACCGGCGCCAGAAGGAGCGTGTAGAGCTCGCGGAAATGGTGAGAAGCGGCATCGAGACCGCCTCCAAAACGGGACCCGGACGGTCCGGCCCACCGATATTTGCCCAGCTGGAAGTGCAGCAACTTCAAGGTGCGGTGCACTGGCGCGGAGGAGCCGAGTCTGGCCACTTCCAGGCCCTGGCGGCTCAGCAGGAAAAGGTATAGGATGCCGCGAGCCTCGTAGTATTCCAGCAGGATTTCGCCGTCGTGCAAGGCCTGCTGCAAGTCCGGGATGTCGTCAGGCCGTGTCGGGAGCCACCCGGAATCCAAAGGCTGGGGGCGGTTTTTCCAGTCGATCAGGCGGGCTTCCAGTTCGCGCGCCCTTTCCCGCAGCGCGGTTGTTCGATTGGGGCTGGGTGGTTCGTTCGCCAGAACAGCCTGGTCCATTTGGCGATAGACCAGATTCAGATCGCGCCGCAGACAGTCGAAACCGATCTCTTCGTTCCCCGCCGTCTCTGAGATATCGTAGGGGGCTGCCAGGCGGTCGGCCAGGCTGCGCGACTTGGCCTGTTGGATCAAAAGCAGGGCGCGGCCGGCGCCCCCGGATCTCGCGGCGGCCGGCGAATCCAGGCACAGCGCCACCAGCCCTTCGTACACCGCCAGTTTGTCCTGGAGAATGGAAATGCGCAGGTCCTCGGCATCGACACGCCCGCGCAGGTCCTCCACCTCGCGCCGCGCCGCCTCGTAGGATTCCAGCGCCTCTTCCCAGCGGCCTTGCATCTCGTGTATCTCGCCCTCGAGCAGTTTGGTGTGAAAGCGAAGGGAAGGGGAGAGATCCTCTCCCACGCGCTCCACTGCCTTCTGGCTGATGGCGCGCGCCCGGTCGGCATGGCCGGCTCGCAGCCACAGGCGGGCCAGGAGAATCTGGCAATGCGCGGCCCGGCCCGGCAGCCTGGTTCGAGACAGGGTGCGCCAGGCCGAAGCGGTCAGCCGGCGGGCCTGGTCGAAGCGGGATTCGTGGAACGCCAACACCGCGCGTAGCTGATCCACCATCGCCGGCCAGAGCGGGTTCTGTTCCTGCTGGAACAGGCGGCGGGCCGTGACCAGGGTCTGGGCCGCGACACGGGATTTGCCTAGCTGGCTGGCCGCGACCGCCAGACTCACCAGCGCCTTGGCT
>DATNLV010000418.1:0-3683 GCA_035602665.1 Bryobacteraceae bacterium
GATTCCGACGATCGCGATCACGCTCATGGCCTCCGGCGCGTGCAGGTAGATCGGGAACGACCGCGCGCCCATGTAGACGCCCGCTGTCACCATAGTGGCCGCATGGATCAGGGCCGAAACCGGCGTCGGGCCGGCCATGGCGTCGGGCAGCCAAACATACAGCGGGAGCTGCGCCGATTTGCCGCAAGCGCCCACCAGCAGCAGGAAGGCGATGGCGGTGAGGGCGGCTTCCGATTTTCCCGACACGCTGGTGAAGACGGTGCCGAAATCCAGCGATCCGAAATTCACCACGATCAAAAACATTGCCAGCGAAAATCCGAAATCGCCGATGCGGTTCACGATGAACGCCTTGTTGCCCGCGTTGGTGGCGAACTTCTTGTCGAAGTAGAAGCCGATCAGCAGGTAGCTGCACAACCCCACGCCTTCCCAACCCACGAACAACACCAGGAAATTCGCCGCCAGCACCAGCGTCAGCATGAAAAACATGAACAGGTTGAGGTACGCGAAGAAGCGGTAGTAGCCGCCCTCGTGCGCCATGTAGCCGATGGAATAGATGTGGATGAGCAGGCCGACACCGGTGACCACGAGGAGCATCACGGCGGTCAGGCGGTCCGCGGCGAGGTCGAAGCCGATGCGGAGATCGCCCACGCGGATCCAGTCGAAGTAGCGCTCGATGTGCGGCGTTGCGAGGGGCTCCAGCGCGATCACGGTCTTCAAGACCCAGACGAAGGCCAGGGCGACGGTGCCCACGGCCACGGTGTGGATGACGGCTTTGGGCAGGCGCCGCCCGGCGAGCCCGTTGATCAGGAACCCGAGAAGGGGCAGGGCGGGAATGAGCCAGAGGTGCTGCATCTCAATCCTTCATGGTCCGTAAGTCGTCCACTTGTAAGGTCGCGCGGTTCTTGAAGACGATCAGGATGATGGCAAGGCCGACGGCCGCCTCGGCCGCCGCGACCACCATCACGAAAAAGGTGAATACCTGGCCGTCGATCTGGCGGAGGCGGTAGGAGAAAGCGACGAAGGTGAGGTTGACCGCGTTGAGCATCAGCTCGATCGACATGAACATGGTGACGATGTTACGGCGGAAGAGGAACCCGGCCACGCCGAGGGTGAACAGCACCGCGCTCAGCGCCAGGTACCAGGAGAGTGGTACGGCATTCGGCATCAGTCAAGCTCCTTGTAGGCCAGGGCGACCGCGCCGACGATAGCGATCAGCACCAGGATGGAGGTGATCTCGAAGGGCCAGAGGTAGGTGGTGAAGATGGCGCGGCCCAGGTTCTCGACGGTTCCGCCGGTGTAGCTTCCGAACTTCACCACAGCGTCGCGCGGGACCACGGCGAGGATCACGAAGGTGACCACTCCGAGCAGCAGGACCAGCAGGGGCGGGCCGATCAGGCGGGCGAGGAACGAGCCGCGCGTGCGGCGCTCGCGGCCGGCGTTGAGCAGCATGATGACGAAGATGAACAGCACCATGATGGCGCCGGCGTAGACGATCACTTGGGCGGCGGCTATGAACTGCGCTCCCAATAAGAGGTAGAGAACCGCCAGCGAGCCCATGACTCCGATGAGGGCCAGGGCGCTGGTGATGGGGTGGGTCTGCACCACTACGGTGATGCCGCAGACCACGGCGATGCCGGCGAAGAGGAGGAAGAGGATCGGGTCCATGGGTTAGTCCACTGCAAACAAGGCCAAAACATTATTGGCCGCCGATGAACGCCGATGAACGCCGATGGGAAGTGGATCCATAGGTCAGCCCACCAGGGCTACCAGGAGCCCGGTAATCAGGAGGTTTGCCACGGCGACTGGGAACATGAAGCTCCAGCCGAAGCGCATCAACTGGTCATATCGAAAGCGCGGCAGCGTGCCGCGTACCCAGATGAAGAGGAGCAGAAGGAGGCCGGTCTTCGCGAGAAACCAGAAGAGGGGGACCAGCAGGGTCTCGACCACGGGAATGAGGAACAGCGCCGCAACCAGCAGGAACAGCACTCCGAACGCTCGCAGACTGCGGCGGTCGCGCTTGCGCGCTTGGAGGCCGCTGTAGATACAGATGGCTCCGGCCAGAGCGAACGCGGCCGCAGGGGCGTAGTTCGAACCCAGCGAGGCGGGCCACAGCGGCAGCCAGCCGCCCAGATACAGAGCCGTCGCCATGCACGTCACCGTGACCATGTTGGCGTATTCGGCCATGAAGAAGCCGGCGAACTTCATGGAGCTGTATTCGGTGTGGAAGCCGGCCACCAGCTCGCTTTCCGCTTCGGGAAGGTCGAACGGGACGCGGTTGGTTTCCGCGAACACCGCGATCACGAAAATCAGGAAGCCGAAGATCTGCGGGAACGGCATGCGGAACAGGTTCCAGGCCGGGAAGAAGCCGCCATACCAGGCGCTCTGGGTCTCGACGATCTTGCGCAGGCTGAGGGAATTCGACAGCAGCAGCGTCGCGGCCACCGCCATCCCCAGCGGCAGTTCGTAGCTGATCATCTGCGCGGAACTGCGGAGCGCGCCGAGCAGGGGGTATTTGCTGTTCGAGGACCAGCCGGCCAGGACGATGCCGTAGACCGTCAGCGAGGAGATGGCCAGCACGAAGATGACGCCGATGTTCAGGTCGGTGAGTTGGACCCAGGTGGTGACAGGGCCCAGGTGGATTTCGGGGCCGAAGGGGATGACGGAGATCGAGATGAGCGAGAGGGTGATGGCCAGGAACGGGGCGAGGATGAAATAGAAGCGGTTGACGCCGGGCGGGAGGAGGTCCTCCTTGGTCAGCAGCTTCAGGGTGTCGGCGATGGGCTGCAGCAGGCCGTGCGCACCGACGTTATAGGGGCCCAGGCGGACTTGGATATGGGCGATTACTTTGCGCTCGACCCACTGGAGGTAGAGCAGCGTGATCATCAGTACGCCTACCACCACCGCCGCTTTCAGCACCGCCAGAAGGTAGAAGTTCATTCAGCTTGGTGCGGGGCTGAAGCCCCGCGCGGGCTTAAGCCCGCCCCCCCTTGTACAATTCTCCGGGGCCTTCCTTTACGGCGTTCAACATCTTGGAATAGCGGCCGGTCGTTCCGGATGTGTACAGCGTGTCGCAGGCCGAATGGATTCCATCGGATGTGACGTCGCCTACGGCCGGCGGCGCGGATTCGGCCAACTCCAGGCGCATCGCTCGCGCCACCATTCCGAAAATTTCCAGGTCGGCTTTGGCGCCGCTCTTCTCGATCCCCCTCTTCAGCCGCTGCACCTCGCCGCACACGTTCGTCACCGTGCCCGACTTTTCGTACTGCGAAGCTGCGGGGAGGATCACGTCGGCGCGCCGGGCGGTCTCGGTTAGGAACAGATCGTTCACCACCACGAAGGCGCTCGCCGCCGCGAGGGTGCGCCCGCTCTTGAGCGGGTTCGCGCCTATCACCCAGAGCGCGTCCAGATCCTCGGCCGCCAGCATCTGGTCCAGGTTCATGCCGTCGGCGCCGGGCAGCAAGCCCCAATCCTGTGCGCCGCGCGAGTTCGAGTAATCCAACAGGCAGACATACTTGACCGGGGTGCCGAGCGAATCCCCGAACGCCACCAGGTCGCTGACGCCCGAGCCCTTCACGGCGTCGCCGAACAGGATCACCAGCTCGGATTCGGCCGCAAGGTCGGCGCGAAGCTGCTCGAGGCTTCTCAACTCTTCGCCCGCGGCGGTGGTGACGACGCGCTTGGCG
>DATNLV010000420.1:0-3863 GCA_035602665.1 Bryobacteraceae bacterium
CACCGGCAAGCTCGCCGACGTCCTCGCCGTCGAGACCGAGCTGGACCGCGTCCGCGGCGAGATCGAAAGCATGGAAGCGCAGCGCAAGAGCCTGTCTACCCGCGTCGCGTTCGCCTCGGTGAACCTGACCGTACAAGAGGACTTCAAGGCTCAGCTTCAGCCGCTTCCCGATTCCACCTGGAACCGCTTTCGCAACGCTGCCATTGAGGGCTACCGCAGCATGGCCGGCAGTCTTATCGACCTGCTCCTGTTCCTGATCTCCACCGCTCCAACCCTTCTCCTGTGGGGCGGTCTGCTGTTCTTCCCGGCCCGCTTCGCCTGGAAGAAGTGGCGCCGACACCTGGCGCCGAACCGTGCAAACTAGTATGGAATGGCCGAGGCCCCCCAGCTCCGCCCGCTCGTAGCCGTCGTTGGCCCCACCGGGTCCGGCAAGAGCGCCCTGGCAGTGCGCCTGGCCCAGAGCTTCCACGGCGAAATCGTGAATTGCGATTCGCTCCAGCTGTACCGCTATCTCGACATCGGTACTGCCAAGCCTCTAGCCGCCGAGCGCGGCGGCGTCCCTCACCATCTGTTCGACCTGCTCGATCCGGACCAGGTGTTCACGGCCGGCGAATACGAACGCGCCGCCCGGTCGCTGCTCCCCGGGATCGCCGCCCGCGAAAACCTGCCGATCGTCGCCGGAGGCACCGGCTTCTACCTGCGCGCCTTGCTCGAAGGGCTCTGCCCCAGCCCGCCGCGTAGCGACCATCTGCGGGCGCGACTGGCGCGCCGCGAATCCCTGCATCCCGGATGGCTGCACGCGACGCTGACGCGATTCGACCACGCCTCGGCTGCCAGGATTCATCCCGCCGACGTCCAGAAGCTCATCCGTGCGGTGGAGGTGCTGCTGGCGACCCGCGAGCCCCTCTCGGCGTGGTTCGAGCGCGGCCGCGATCCCATCGCCGGCTTTCGGACGCTCAAACTGGGCCTCGACCCGCCGCGCGAGGCCCTCTACGCCAGGCTCGACGCGCGCCTGGAAGACATGTTCGCCGGCGGACTCCTCGACGAGGTCCGCAACGTCCTCTCGCTCGGCTTCGCCGGCTCCAGCAAGGCTCTCGAGGCCCATGGCTACAAGCAGGCCCTGGGGGTATTGAGGGCGGAAATCGGATTGCAGGAAGCCGTAATCCTGGCCAAACGAAACACACGGCGCTACGCCAAGCGCCAGTGGACGTGGTTTCGACGCGATCCGGAGATACTCTGGATTCGGGGTTTTGGAGACGAACCCGCGGCGCAGCAGGCGGCCCTGGACGCGACCGCCGCGTTCGTTGCCCGCTGCATCTAGCAGGAGTGGGGCGGCTCTCCAGAGCTGCGCCGGACGTCCACGTCCGGCTTCCTTCGGCGAGTTGGACGGAGGCGGGCGTGGACGCCCGCTGCAGGACTGGAGTCCTGCCCCACCGTCTCCGCTTGCGGTACAGTAGTGTTATGCAGAACAGCGTGCCCGCCGCCTCCCGGCCCGGGCTCTTCGGCTCCGACTAATATCCCCCTGCGTTACCCGCCTGTTTTCGTTTCTTAAAACAATTTGAAAGGTAGGAGGGTTCCATGCAGGCGAAAGTCGAATCCGTCCGCGCCGATCTTCCCGAGATACGCACTTCTCTGCCCGGCCCGCGCGCGCGCGCAGTGATCGAGCGGGACCACGCGGTCCTCTCGCCGTCGTATACGCGCAGCTATCCGCTGGTCGCGGACACGGCCGAAGGCGCCATCGTCGAAGACGTGGACGGCAATCGTTTCCTGGATTTCAGCGCCGGGATCGCAGTGGTCTCGACCGGGCACTGCCACCCGCGCGTTGTCGCGGCCATTCAGAAGCAGGCCGCCCGGCTGGTGCACATGTCGGGCACCGATTTCTATTACGAGAACATGGTGACGCTGGCCGAGCGGCTGGCCGCCACGCTGCCCGGCGAGCGCAAGGTGTACTTCGGCAACTCCGGCGCGGAGGCGGTCGAATCGGCCATGAAGCTGGCCCGCCATGCCACGCACCGCTCGCGGTTCATCGCGTTTTTGGGCGCCTTCCACGGGCGCACGCTGGGCGCGCTTTCCCTCACCGCCAGCAAGGCCGTCCAGCGGCGCGGCTTTGGACCGCTGATTCCGGGCGTCCATCACGTGCCCTATCCCGACACCTACCGCCACGGCGACGCGGCGGCCCGGCTGTCGCTCGAAGCCATCGACCGGCTCTTCCACACCATCGTTCCGCCGGAAGAGGTGGCGGCCATCTTTGTCGAACCCGTGCAGGGCGAGGGCGGCTACCTGGTGCCGCCGAAGGGCTTCCTGGAAGACCTGGCGCGGATCGCGAAGGCACACGGCATCCTGCTGGTGTTCGACGAAGTGCAATGCGGCATGGGCCGTACCGGCAAGCTCTGGGCCTGGCAGCATTCCGGAGTCGCGCCCGACATTCTGACCACCGCCAAGGGCATCGCCAGCGGCCTGCCCCTGAGCGCCATGATCGCCCGCGCGGACCTGATGCAGTGGAAGCCCGGCGCCCAGGCCTCCACTTTCGGCGGCAATCCCGTGGCCGTGGCCGCCGCGCTTGAAACGATGGACCTGCTCGAAGAGAGCCTCATCGACAACGCCGCCCGCGTAGGCGCCTACATGATGGATCGCATGGCCAGGTGGCCTGCGCGAATTCCCTGCGTCGGCGACGTGCGCGGAGTGGGCCTGATGCTCGCCATCGAGCTGGTTCGCGACCGCGACACGAAAGAGCGTGCCGCCGATCTGCGCGACGCCGTGGTCGAGAAAGCCTTCGAGCGCGGCTTGCTGGTTCTGGGCGCGGGCGAGAACTCCATCCGCCTGTGTCCCCCGCTTCTAATCTCGCGCGACCAGGCCGACTTCGCCCTGGACGTGCTGGAAGAGGCCTGTAAAGCGGTCGGGGCCGCCAGTACCGAGTAGCGCGCTTCAGTTCCGGCGCCGCGCGGAGCGGGGCTGAAGCCTCGCGCGGGCTGAAGCCCTCCCCCCCGCGTCCGAAAGGGGAATGGCGGTCGAGTACTTCACCTGTTTCATGCTGATGTTGGACTTCACGTTCCCAACCCCGCCGATCTTCGCCAGGGAGTTCACGCAGAATTCGCGAAACTCCTCCAGGTCGCGCGCCACCACGCGTAGTATGTAATCCCAATCGCCGGCCACCAGGTAGCACTCCAGCACCTGCGGATACTTCAAGACTTCTTTTTCAAACCGCTCCACCGACGCCGTGGTCTGATGATCGAGGCGGACCTCCACAATCGCCTGCAACCCCCGGCCAACCGCCGCCGGATTCAGCAGCGCGACGTACTTCCCAACCACCCCATCGTTCTCCAGGATTCTCCGCCGGCGCAGACACGGCGAGGGCGACAAGCCGACTTCATCGGCCAGTTCCTGATTCGATACCCGCCCGTCCCTCTGCAAGACATCCAGAATGCGCAAATCTGTCTCGTCTAGCTGCATATTGGAAGCATACAGCATCCAGTCCGAGATGCACTGGCAGAATCTGCCACGAATACCCTCATACGCGATCCATTTAGCAATCGGCTGCGCCGGCTGGTCCGCTAGACTGCCGTTATGGTTCACGAAAGCAATGCGGACATGCCGTCCGAAGACTTCCGCCGGGCTGGCCGGCATCTGGTCGACTGGATTGCGGATTATCTGGAAGACCCGCGGCGGTATCCGGTGGCTGCTCACTGCGCGCCCGGCGCCATGCCCAGGAAGAGCCCCCTGGCGGGCGACTCGATCGACTCGATTCTGAGGGACTTCGAAGAGTCCATCCTTCCGCGCATCACCCACTGGAATCATCCCCGGTTCCACGCGTGGTTTTCGATCACCTCGTCAGGCCCGGGAGTTCTGGGCGAGCTCCTGACGGC
>DATNLV010000498.1:0-2632 GCA_035602665.1 Bryobacteraceae bacterium
AGTTCACGCCGGACTCGCAGCAGATCGTCTTTGTCAGCTCCGCGACATCAGTTCGGCTCGCATCCCCCGGTAACTCAGGGCGCGTGGAGCGTTGGAACATCGCCGGCCACTCGCGCGTCGCTTTCACGGAGATCCGGCTGCACGGATGCGACACGAAGGAGTTGTCGCCGGACGGCCTTGTCCTGGCGTGCGTCGATTCCAGCGGAACGCTCCGGCTCCTGGATATCGCCTCCGGCGAGACGATCTTCCAGAAGGAGCACTTAGCCAAGGAGTTTGTCGTTGATCATCCCGGCGATCCTCCTCAGCCTTTTGGCGACCTTGGCTCAGCGTGGGTCGACTTCTCTCCGGATGGGCACTTTGTCGTCGTTCTGCCCAGGGGGGCCAGAGGGGCCGGAGTCGCTTGGGATTTGCGCGACAGGAAGGAGGTGAAGCTGGAGGGCGCCGTAAGGGAGCTGAATACGGGTCTTCGGCCCCGTCACTGAAATGGATCCCCTCGCGACCTACTACTCTGTGAGCTTCGCGTTCGCCGGCCCAGATCAGTTGATGATGTCGCCTGAGTTCAACAGGACGTGGCAACTCACTGTGACGGCATCGTTGGTCGCCTTTCCCGAGGGGAAAGCCCTCTCCAAGTTGAAGCTGCCTCCAGGCCCGCTGTTCCAGGCCACGGATCCGGGCTTCGTTCTCGTTCGTCCTTTTGGGCAGAAGCTCCGCGCAGATGGGAAGCCGCGGGCCGCCGCCGTCGAATTCCGCACGGGGAAGATGACAATCAGCGAGGCTCCCGCGTTGGATGTGCTGGGGTCGCAATATGTCACCGAACAGACCAATGGCGACGTGGGACTGTATGAGCGAGGCCAGATGGCCCCTAAGGCCACCGTCAAGCGCGGCGACCTTCGACGAGGCGACCCGCGATAGCGATAGCGAGCCCACGGACGCCAACTCGTATAATCGAAGCAGAATGTTCTTCCGCAGAGAGCAACCTACCGTGCTTACTTTCGACGACCGCCTCGGGGTCCTTGGCCAGGAGGGATTTGAGATCGTCCGCCAGCCGGACGGCCGGCTCCGCATCGCCAAGCATGGTTGCGCGGCCATGATCGCGCCGGGGCCTCCGCCGTCGATCGAGCGCGCGGGTTGGATGGTCGGCGATCATATCGCGCAACTGGTCGACGAAGGCTACCAGAAGTTCTGGGACTCGGGAGAGCGCCAGGTTCCCGCGCTGGCCAGCCAGTTGCACGCACTGCACGAGTTCGAAGAGGATCTGCGCGCGGCGCTGGGCGTGGATAGCCTCTACAACACGTCGCTAGGGACGATCAACGACCTGCACAACTACGACCGGGTAGAAGGCCGCTGACATCTAGCGAACGCTACCAGCGCGGCGTGTTCAGCGGGAACTGAGAACGATCCGATTCCCCTCGGAGTCCTTCAGGACCGCCGAAGTTCCCCACGGCTGCTTCTGCGGAGGGCCGGCGAACTCGACTCCCCTGGCCGCCAGCTCCTCATAAATGCTCTCGACGTTATCGACCTCCCAGGAGGTGTTCATAAAGGTCCCTATCCGGTCTTCGTGACCTTCGGGAGTGAAAAGCGCCAGCCCCGTCTCGGCCCCCGGAATCGAGAGTTCAATCCAGCGTTGCTTTTCGGAGAACTGCTGATCCGTCAGAATGCGGAAGCCCAGCTTCTCCGTGTAGAACCGCAGGGCGCGGTCCTGATCCTTCACCGGAATACCCAGAAACTTGATTCGCTTGATCATATGCCCCAAGAATGCCATCCCAGAAGCGCGCGATCAATAGCCGGCGAATCGAATCGCGGCGGCCCCTGCTATAGTAGTGGTTACTATAGCCGTGAGAGCCGATCCCTACGTCATCGACACCCTGATGCGCGACCTGGTCGCCCACAGCCGCTCCAGCGCGGCCTTTCTGGTGTACTTGCAGCTCTACCGTCACACGCACGGAGTCGGCCGGGAATCCGTGGCGATGAGTCACGCAGCACTCGCCGACCTGATCGGGATTTCCAAGCGGTCGGTGCAGACCGCCCTGGCTCACCTGATCGGCCGCCACTTGCTGCGCCGACGGAAGTCGCGCCCTACCGCGGTCCCAGTCTACACCGTTCTGACTCCGTGGAACCGCAAGGCTAACGCTCCATAGCTGAGCTAGCGGGGATCCCAAAGCATGGTCCCGTCACCGCCGCCGTACTTCGAGAACAATTTGAGGTCCGCCTGAGCTTCCTCCCGCCGTCCTTGCCTGCCGGCCAGAGCGGCGCGGACTTCGAGCACTCGGGGGAAGACCAACGAACCCAGCGGGCCCTGCACGGCCGGGTTGGGAGCCTGGTATCCGCTCAGCAGGGGAGTCACCCGGTCAACCTGGTTGGTTCGGATCAGCGCCCAGGCGAGTGGAACCCCGGGCCAGTCCGGCGATGACGGCTGAGCCGTATCGTAGATCTCGCGGAGCGGCTCGACGGCGGCGGCAAACTGCTCCGACGATAGCAAAGCGTAGGCCAGCGCCAGCCGCCGAATGAGCGCCTCGGGAAACGCACTCGCTGCCCGCGCGCTCCACTCCGCAGGGGTGGCGGCGGGCTGGGCGAGAAAGCGCGCCAGCAGTCCGACGAAACCGGCGCCAGACTTCGCCGCGTACGCCTGCGC
>DATNLV010000545.1:0-7307 GCA_035602665.1 Bryobacteraceae bacterium
CAGCTTCGCCGTCGGGTTCCATCCGATCGCGAAGCAGATGGCTGGCCTGCGGATCAACAGGCCACAAGCCACAAGCCACAAGCCGTTCTCATTCCTGCGGTTCAAGGCACTTCTCCATTAGCTTGATTTTGCCGGTGGCCAGCAGGCACGTCCGGCGGGCCACAATTACCGCCAACTCCCGGCTTTCCAGACACTGCGTCACCAGGTCCTCGAGCGCCTGCTGGTTGAGCGTGGGATCGATCACGTGGACCTGCTTGATGCCCATCGAGCGCGCCAGGTCCTCAAATACCACCTTGCCCGTGCGCTGGTGATCGAGCGTGCGCCCGGTGCCGGGGTGCTCCTGCATGCCGGTCATGGCCGTGGTTCCGTTGTCGAGAATGAGCAGCACGTGCCCGTCCGGAGGCGGGTTATAAACCATCTCGACCAGGCCGGTGATGCCGCTGTGTACAAAGGTGCTGTCGCCGATCACGCTCACCACGCGCCGCGCCTGCTCGGGCGGCAGGACGTGGCGCAAGCCGAGCCCCATGCCGATGCTGGCGCCCATGCAGACCAGCACCTCCAGCGCGTTGAACGGCGGCAGGGCGCCCAGCGAGTAGCAGCCGATATCGCCCGAGACGATGCAATCCAATTTGCGCAGCGCCTGAAATACGTAACGGTGCGGACAGCCGGGGCACAGTTCCGGAGGCTTGCCGGGCGGCGGCACGGGCTCGGGCGAGACGTCTCCGGCCAGGATGCGCCGCACGCGCTCCACGTTGAGCTCGCCAAACCGGTACATCTCGGGCTTGTCCTCGACCTCGGCGCCGGCGGCACGGATCGCCTCCGCCAGCCAGGGGTCGCCTTCTTCGATGACCACGCAGCGATCCACCGTGCGGGCGAAGGCGCGGATGGCTTCGAGGGGCAGCGGGTAGGTCATGCCGAGTTTGAGCATGGCCGCGCCGGGCGCCGCCTCGCGCGCGTGTACCGACGCCACACCAGACGAAATGATGCCGAGCGAACGGTCACCCTCGATCTGCTGGTTGGGGCCCGCGGCCTCGTTCCACTCCGCGATCTTGGCGAGCTTCGCGCGCAGGCGCCGGTGGGCGGGGCGGGCGTTCGAGGGAATCATCACCCGCAGGTCGGCGTGGGCGGTGTATGCGATCGCGGACGGCGTCGTGGCGAGGCCGGGCTTCGGCTCGACGATGGTCTTCGAGTGGCACACGCGCGTGGTCATGCGCAACAGAACGGGCAGCTTCCAGCGCTCGGAGATCTCGATGGCCTTAAGAGTGAATTCGTAAGCTTCCTGCGAATCGGCCGGCTCGAGCATGGGGATTGCGGCGGCGACCGCGTAGTGCCGGTTGTCCTGCTCGTTCTGGCTGGAGGCCATGCCCGGGTCGTCCGCTGAAACCAGCACCAGCGCGCCAGCGACGCCGGTATAGGCGGCGGTAAACAGCGGGTCGGCAGCGACGTTCACGCCGACGTGCTTCATCGTCACCAGCGTTCGCGCTCCGCCGAAGGAGGCGCCCAGGGCGACCTCGAGCGCGACCTTCTCGTTCGGCGACCACTGGGCGTGCCCGCCCAGCTCGGCGAACGACTCGAGGATCTCGGTCGAGGGAGTTCCCGGGTAGCCGGTTCCCAGGGCAACGCCGGCATCGCGCGCGGCCAGCGCGACCGCCTCGTCCCCACTCAGCAGCATACGGCCCGATAGGTTCATGGACATCGACACCAGGATGACACTCTCCCACGACACGCCCATCGGATGCAAGCGGGAAAGAGTCAGAGCGAGATTAACAGATGATTTTATCGCCGAAAGCTGATGCGGAGCAAACGGCCTGGTGTATACTCTTGGGAAGCGTTTGCAGCCGACCGGCTTGTAACGCCCACTTCTGCCGCGCCGGACCTACCCAGCCAGCAGGCAGGTTAGTAGAAGGTAACCCATGCGATACTCCCTCATTATCGGTCTCCTGTATGTGCTGGCTATGCCCGTGGCGAATGCCCAGCAAGCTCAGCCGCCCGCTACGGAAGCGCCTCCCACGTTCGAATTCGGTTTCGAACAGCGCGTCCGCAACGAGGATTGGAATAACATCACGGACTTCAGCGACAAGTCCAACGACGAGCGCGAGCAGATCCGCTATCGCACGCGCGGTTGGATCAGCGTGCCGCTCTCCTCCGACGTGAGTTTCTTCGTGGGAGCTGACCAGGAGACCAACCAAAAGCTCGGCCAACCTAACAACCACTTCGACGAGGTGGCTTTCGAGACCGCTTATATCGATATTAAAAGGCTTTTCGTCAAAGGGCTGTCCCTCCGCGTCGGCCGGCAGAATTTGATGCGCGGTGAAGGCTTTATCTTGATGGATGGTACTCCGGGTGACGGATCCCGCTCCCTTTATGACAACGCGGTCGACCTGGCTTACTCGGCCAAGAAGTCGAAGTTAGAGCTTATCGGAATTCTGAACCCGAAGTACGATCGCATGCTACCCCGGATCAACGACCAGCATAAGTTGTTGCAGGAGTATGACTCGAGTTCGCTGGGCGCCTATTACACCGATAACAACCACAAGCGGGTGGGGTTCGAATCTTACTATCTGTATACCAAGGAAGTGCACGATTACCGGGCGCCCACGAACCCGGCGTTCCAGCCCGACAAACACGTCAGCACGGCGGGCGGCCGGGCCGTAATCCAGATGGCATCCGGTTGGACCGCCACCACCGAGTTCGCGGGCCAGTGGGGAGCTGAGCACCCCGACATCGTGGTGCGTGGCTGGGGCGGCTACGGCTACGTGAAAAGGCAATTCACGCACCGCTGGAAACCCTACGTTCTGGGTGGATGGTGGGGCCTGTCGGGCGACGATCCAAAGTCGAAGGGGCGTGTCGAGGGCTGGGATCCACTCTATTCCCGCTGGCCGAAGTGGAGCGAGCTCTATATCTACAGCCAGGTGCCTGAGAAGGGCGTGGCCTACTGGACCAACCTGTCGATGTGGCAAGCCGAGACCGGTATCACTCCTTTCAAGAAGCTCACCGCGCGGCTCACTTACTACCATATGGGCGCGTTCCAGCCGTATGCCGGCAGCGCCAAGACGTTCAGCTCGGGCCTGGACCGCGGCGACAACATCCAGACGCGGTTCGATTACGTCCACAACAAGAACTGGAAAGCGGACATCGAGATGGAGCGCCAGTCGCCGGGCAACTTCTACTCGGTGCACAATGCCGGCTACTACCTGCAATTCCAGATCTCATACATGGCGAGCACGAAGGTCACCGCCAACCGGCTGAAACAGGCGCTGGGCTTCGGTTCCCCGGCTGGCGCGGCGCCCGGCGCCGATCCGGATCAGAAGTAACGCTCGAGAATCTGGCCGACCTCGTTCGCGGGCAGGCTGTAAGCCGCGGCGGCCTGGCTCCCGCCGGCCGAGGCCTGCTGATCCTGCTGCTGCCGCAGTTGCTGCTGGGCGGTTGCTTCCATCGTGGCGGCCGCGGCGGCGACAGCGCGATCCTGCGATGAGGGATCGGCCGGAGCGTTAGCGGCTGCGATGACCGTCTTCTCCTTCTCCACGGTGGCTGCCGGATCACCCGAGACCGGAGAATCGTCCAGCGTGACTTCCCCGCCGACCGCGTAGAGTTTGCCGTCCGGCCCCTGCTGATAGATGTAGGTAGGGCCGCCGGTGGCGTAGGGTCCGGCGGCGGCCAGGTGGGCCTGTTCGTGGGCGCGGACGTGGCGGTCGGTGACGGTGAGTTGGGCGACGATGGCGAGCTCGGCGTCGGACTTGCCGCCCTTTCCGGACGAGCGGGCGGGCAGGGGCGCGGTCACGGAGGGAGAAACCGCGCCTAGGGTCATCTGTTTCTACGTATCGGCCAATCGGTGCCAAAATTGAGTGTCGGGCGCCCCGGCCCCACCGCACCGAACCGCGAGCGTGAGCCCAGACGTTGATCGCTGCGCCGGAGGCGCCCTAGCCACCCCGCAAGGGGTCTTGACCTGTCTATAGCTTCATAGTTCACAGTGAGAGCTGGACGATGCTTACCGTTTCCAAACTCGCCAAAAGCTGCGGTCTCAGCCGCAGCACGCTGCTCTATTACGAGTCCGTCGGGCTGCTGAAACCCGCCGTCAGGTCCGCCGCCAATTACCGTGGGTATGGCGAGAAGGATCTGCGAAGGCTTCAGCAGGTCTGCGCCTACCGCGACGCGGGTCTGAAGCTCGACGACATCCGGCGGATTCTGGATCGCCCGGAAACCGACGCAGCCTCGGTCTTGAAACGGCGGCTGATCGAGTTAAATGCCGAGATCGAGGCGCTGCGCGACCATCAACGGGCCATCCTCAGTCTGCTCAAAAGCAACCAATCTCTCTGGAGGACTAAAGTGATTACGAAAGACAAGCTGACATCCATCATGCGCGCCTCGGGCCTGAGCGAGGACGACATGCACCGTTTCCACATCGAGTTCGAGCGCAACGCCCCCGAAGAGCACCAGGAGTTCCTGGAATTCCTGCACATCCCGGCCGAAGAGGTCCGCACCATCCGCGAGTGGAGCCGCGCAGGCGAGAAGAAGTAAGACTGGGGCCACGAATGAACACGAATGGACACGAATAAGAAACAGCAAGAATAGCCTTTGTTTTATTCGTGTGTATTCGTGTCCATTCGTGGCCCTACTTCTTCAGCATCCCCACCACAGCGTTCGCCAGCACCGCCGCCATGCCAAGCGGGATCAGTTTGCGCCAGCCGATGTTCATCAACTGGTCGTAGCGGAAGCGGGGCCAGGTGGCGCGGAACCAGATCATCGAGTAGACCAGGAACGCCACCTTGAAGAAGAACCAGAACGCGGGCGAGACTGGCGTGCTCACCACCGGAAGCAGGAACGGCAGCCCCAGGACGATCAGGCCCGCGCCGATCACCATCAGGAAGATCGCGCGGGGGCGGTTGGCCAGGCGGCGCGCCAGCGGGAAGCAGTACGCACCCGTGCCGGCCAGCGCCAGGAACGGGAAGACGTTGTTCAGCGGGTAATCGAGCCAGGCCACGCTGGGGAAGGGACGCAGCCAGCCGCCCCAGAACAGCGTCACCGCCACGGAAGAAATCACGAAGATGTTGGCGTACTCGGCCAGGAAGTAGAGCGCCCAGCGGAAGCCGCTGAACTCGGTCAGGAAGCCCGCCACCAACTCGCTCTCGGCTTCGGGCAGGTCGAAGGGCGCGCGGTTGGTTTCGGCGATGGCCGCGATGACGTAGATCACGAACGGCAGCACCATCAGGCCGAAATTGTCGAAGACGAACCAGACGCCGCGATCCGCCTGCGCCTTGACGATGCCTTCCATGCTCAGCGTGCCGGCCGCCATGACGCCGCACAGCAGCGCGAACGCCAGCGCCACCTCGTAACTGATCAACTGCGCCCCGCTGCGCAACGCGCCGAGCAGCGCATAGTGGCTGTTCGACGACCATCCGCCGAGCACGATGCCGAGCACGCCCACCGCCGACATGGCGCTGATCACCAGCAGCCCGACGTTCACGTCCGCTATGCGCACGAGGCCGGTGAACGGGAGCACGGCAAAGGCCGTCAGCGCGGTGAAGGTCGAGACGCAGGGCGCCATCCAGAAAATGAACTTGTCCGACTGCGCCGGGATGACGTCTTCCTTGATGATCAGCTTGAGCGCGTCGGCCAGCGGCTGCAGGATGCCGTGCGGGCCCACGCGCATCGGGCCCAGGCGCACCTGGAAGTCCGCCAGCAATTTGCGTTCGGCCAGCACGATGTAGCCGGCCAGCAGCGGGAACACGCCGATAATCACCACGGTCAGCAGCAGCGTCGTCACCAGCGGGTTTTGGAGGAGGCTTTGCATAGGATCAACGCACCACCTGGGCGAGGCGCAGGAACGGCTCGGGATAAATGCCGATCAGCACCGTCATCGTACCAGTCACCGCGAGCGCCACGCGCAGGCCGAAGTTCGACGCGGCCGGCACTTTGTCCACCGCCTCGCTCACGAACATGGCCTTGACGATGCGGAAATAGTAGTAGACCGCCACGGCCACGTAGAGCACCGCGATCACCGCCAGCACGTTGTGGCCGGTCTCGATGAGCGAAAGGAAAATGTAGTACTTTCCCAGGAAGCCCGCGGTGGGCGGAATCCCGGCCAGCGACATCAGAAAAATCAGCATCAGCACGGCGTGCACCGGGCTCTTCTTCATCAGGCCGTTGAGGTCCTCGATGTCGTCGCCGATGATGTTCTGCCGGCGCAGCGACACGATCACCATGAACGCGCCGAGGTTCATGAAGGTGTAGACCATGATGTAGACGGCGATGCCGCGGATGCCGGTGGCGTTGCCAGCGATGAGACCGAGCAGCATGTAGCCGGCGTGCGAAATCGAGCTATAGGCCAGCAGGCGCTTCACGTTGGTCTGGCTGATGGCGGCCAGGTTGCCCACGGTCATGGTGAGGACCGCGACCACGATGAGGACCGGCGTCCACGCCACTCGCAGCGATGCGAACGGGACCAGGAACATGCGCAGCAGAAACGCGATGGAGGCAGCTTTCGAGGCGACGGAGAGGTAGGCCGTGACGGTGGTGGGCGCGCCCTCGTAGGCGTCCGGCGCCCACATATGGAAGGGCACGGCCGAGATCTTGAAGAGCAACCCTACCGTGGTCGTTACCAGCGCCAGCAGCACCAGCGGGTCCGTGACGTTGCGCGTCGCGATGGCATCGGCCACGTCTTTTAGCCGGGTCGAGCCCGCGATCCCATAAAGCACCGAGAAGCCGTACACCAGGAACCCGCTCGAAAACGCGCCCAGCAGCAGGTACTTCATGGCCGCTTCGTTCGACCGCTTGTCGGAGCGCAGGTAGCCCACCAGGATGTAGAAGCACAGCGCCATCAGTTCGAGGCCAATGAACAGCGTGATCAGGTCCGTACCGGTGGCCAGGAAAAACATGCCGCAGTTGGCCAGCAGCACCAGGCCGTAGTATTCCCCCCGCGGCTCGTGCTCGGTCTCGAGGTACTTGTGCGAGGCGAGCACGACGATCAGAGACGCCACCAGAAAAATCCAGTTGAAGAAGAGCGACAGGCCGTCGATGGTGAGCGATCCCTGAAACGCTGAGAACGGGCCGTGCGCCGCGAGGAAGATCTGCTGCTTGACTAGCCCGCCGCCGGTGAAAGCGAGCCCGGCCACAACGAAAAGGAGCATCCACTTGCGGTGCTTCGGCTCAGGGAACACCCAGAAGTCGAACAACAGGGTGGCGCAGCCGAACAGCGCCAGCATCAAGGCGGGAAGCAGCGCGAACTGGTCGACGGCGGTGTAGTAGATCATCGGACCGCCTCCGCATGCTGGTCGATAGCCGATGGTCGATGGTCGATCGTCGCCACG